>JAFDWF010000218.1 GCA_018268575.1 Actinomycetota bacterium | reverse complement strand
CTTTTCGCGCTGAGTGAATTCTCCACGCCATACGGTGGAGAACTCACCCGGCGCGTCCTGGACCGTGGAGGAGGCGTGGGACCCGTGACGTCTCCCTCACGTCACCCGCGCACTTCCCGGCGTCTTCGTGACGGACCCCGCGGCACCCTCCTTCCGCTGTTCCTTATGCGCCCGTGGGGCGCATAAGGAACAGCGGAGCGTAGGACCCTCTGCCGTCCCCCCATGACCCGGCCTTCTCGGAGGCGGCCACAGCCTGCCAGGGTCGCCTCCGAGAAGGCCGGGTCCCTTATGCGTCCGCCGGAGCTCCTTCCGCTCCCCTCGAGCGCCGTCGCGGAACCGCTCATCTAGGCTCGGATCATGTGGTTGCAGCGGACGATCACATTCGAGCCGCGGCCGCGCGGGATCCACCTGGTCACCGGCGAGGTGCTCGGCGCGCTGCCCGAGCTCGGTGACTTCGAGGTGGGGATCCTGCACCTGCTGATCCAGCACACCTCGGCGTCGCTGACGCTGACGGAGAACGCATCGCCGGAGGTGCGCGCCGACCTCGACGCCTGGCTCGACCGCGCGGCGCCGGAGGGCGCGCCGTACTGGACCCACACGCTGGAGGGCGACGACGACATGCCCGCCCACCTGAAGGCGGCGCTGATGGGATCGTCCCTGAGCCTGCCGTTGCGCGGCGGCAGGCCGGTGCTGGGGACCTGGCAGGGGATCTGCCTCTGCGAGCACCGCGACCGCGGCGGCGCTCGCTCGGTCGTCGCCACCGCCTGGGGTGAGGGCAAGGCGTAGCCGCAGCGGTGCGTTCGCAGTTTCCCGCACTATGCGCGGGAAACTGCGAACGCATGGTTTTGGCGACGGCGCTAGAGCGTCGTCAGGCCCACGCCGGTGAGGATGACCGCGGCGGCGAACAGCCTCCGGTCGCTGCTCAGCGCCGCCAGCGGCAAGAGCCACGCCACGTACCAGGGGACCAGAAAGCCGGTGGTGAGGAGGAGCGCGACCGTCGCCCAGCCCGCGCCGACGATCCAGTCCATCTCCCCGATCCACACCTTGCGCAGCAGCCACACGACCACGGTCAGGAAGATCAGGGTCAGGCCGACGCTGATCGCTTTCGGCAGCGGTTCGACCCCGACCGCGGCGGCGAGGAACCCGACGATGCTGTGGGGCCCTCCTTCCGCCTGGATCCCCTGCAGGGTGGCGGGTAGCTGGAGCGGCGCGGTGCCGAAGAAGGCGAAGGCGAGCGCCGCCACCGCGACGGCACAGAGCGCCGCGCCGACCGCCAGCCGGCGGCGCGCGTGGCGCTCGCCGCGGGGGCGCCCGGCGAGCGCGAACGGCAGGAGCAGCCCGGCGGTCAGCTTGACCGCGGTCGCGGTGACGATCAGGGCGCCGCCGCGCCGCTCGCGCTCCTGCAGCAGCACGTAGAGGCCGGCGGCGAGGATGGCCAGCATCATCATGTCGTTGTGGCCGCCGCCGACGCCGTAGAGGACGATCACCGGGTTCAGCCCGACCAGCACCGCGGCGCGTACGGGGGAGAGGCCGCGCAGGCTCGCCGCCCGCCAGACGAGCAGGATCAGGATCAAGCTCGAGACCGCGGCGACCAGCTTGTAGGCGATCACGTTGGCGGCGATGTCGAGGGGCACGAGCAGGTAGCTGAGCGCGGTGAAGAGCGGCCCATAGGTGCTCGGCGTCGCCACCCACTGGGCGCCGATCAGCGAGTGGAGGCCGGCAAGCGGGATCGCGCTCGGCCCGTGCAGGTAGGGGTTGGTCGCGTAGAGCGCGCCCATCCGGCCGTAGGCCTCGTAGCTGAAGACGTCGGAGGAGAAGAGCGGCGGCGCGAGCAGGACGATCGCGTGGAGGGCGAGGATCGCGATCAGCACGGTGCGCGCGCGCAGCTGCTCGGCGGCGCGGGTCGCCAGCGCGTAGGAGATGAACATCGTCACGAAGGCGGCGATCAGCGCGTAGACGCCGAGCTTCAGCCCGGCGCCGGCGAGCGGCCCGGCGAGCGAGGCGGGCAGCGGGCGCAGGGAAGTGGGGAGGAGCAGTTCCGACTGCGTCGCCGAGAGGCAGACGAGGAGGCTGGTGAGGAGGATCCCGGTGAGCCCGACCAGGCCGAGGCGGCGGGGAAGCGGGAAGCGACTGGGCCGTGGTCCGAGGGTGGCGATCTCCACCCCCGGACCATCTACCTGTGCGCTTAAGCCCAGATGTGAAGGGACTGCGTCTTTGCGGGGGATTTCCAGGGCCATTCGCAGCAACAGGTATTTTTACGCTCAATTCGGCAGAAAGCTTGAACGTTCCTGGGCGGGTAGTTGAGGGAGATGCTGGCCGCAGGGTTGACCGCCGGAATCGTCGCCTCGATCCTCTTCAACCTGGGGATCGCCCTGCAAGCGATCGAGGCGCGGCGGGCGCCGCGCGAGGAGGCCCTCCGCGCCTCGCTGATCTGGGGCCTGTTGCACCGGCGGCTGTGGGTCACCGGCCTGGGGATCGAATGGCTCGGCGTGCCGCTGGAGATCCTCGCTTTTGCCTGGGCGCCCTTCGTCGTCGTCCAGCCGCTGCTCGCCTGCGGGCTCCTGGTCTTGCTGGCGGTGGCGCGGCGGCTGCTGGGCGAGGCGCCGACGATCGAGGCATGGGTCGGCGTCGCGCTGATCATTGCCGGGATCGTGCTGATCGCCTGGGGCGCCCCGGGCGTGCAGGACACCCATCGCGGCGCCGGCGCGGTGATCGGCGTCGTCGCGGGCCTGGTCCTCCTCTCCTTCATCCCCTTCGCCCTGCGCGGGCGCCGGCTCGACACGGCGCTGACCGCGGTGCTCGGCTCGGCCTGCGGCTTTGCCGCGACCAACGTGGCGATGAAGCTGATGGCCGACGACCTCGGCAACGACCACTGGCCACAGGCGGCGGCCTGGCTGGCGGTCGCCGCCATGGCCGGCTTCCGCGCCACGGTGACCGGGATGACGGCGCTGCAGCGGGCGCGGGCGACGATGGTGATCCCGATCTCGACCGCGGTGCAGACCTTCCTCCCGGTAGCGCTGGAGCCGCTCTTCCTGCGCGAGAGCCTTCGTGACGCCGACCTCGAAGGCTTGCCCCTCCTGGTCGGGCTGGTGGTGATGCTGGCCGGGATCGTCGTCCTCGCGCGGACGAAGGCGGTCAGCTCGATCGCCGCCGGGCTGCCCGGGGACGACCCGGGCGGCGGCGACGCGCGGGACGCCACCGGGCGCTCGGGCGCGGGCGCCGTACCGTCGCCGCCATGACCTGCGCGCTCGGCCCGCCGTCACCAGAGGGGCGAAATGCCCGGGGTAGGGCGCCCTCGGCCCGTCGACGGTTCGCCGAACGACGACGTTGCGCGAACATGGGGCATGCGCATCGTCCAGCTGACCTTGGACTGCGCCGACGTGGGGGCGCAGGAGGATTTCTACGGGGGGACGCTCGGGCTCGCGGTCGGGCGCGATCGCGAGGGCGCGCTCGAGGTGCGCCTGCGCTCCTCGGTGATCCGGTTCCGGCCCGCCGCGCCCGGCACCGCGCCGCGCCACCACTTCGCGATCAACGTGCCACCGGGGTCGATCGAGCGGGCGGCCGCCTGGGTCGCCGATCGCCACGAGCTGCTCGCCTTCCACGGCGACCCGGACGAGGAGGGGGGCGCGACGATCGTCCACGCGGATCGCGGCACCCCGGCGGTCTACTTCCTCGACGCCGCCGGGAACGTGGTCGAGCTGATCGCCAACGTCCGCCTCGCCGAGGCGCGCGACCACGGCGGCCCGGGTTTCGGCTCCGAGGACCTGCTGGGAGTCGCCGAGATCGGCATCGCCGCCGCCGACCCGAGCGCGACGAGCGCCACGGTCGGGGAGTTCTTCGGCCAAGGCGTCCTCTGGGGCGGCGCCCCGGGGTGGCTGCTGACCGCGATCGGCGACGATCGTGCGGTGGTGATCGTCGCGCCGCTCGGCCGGGGCTGGATCCCCGTCGGGTTACCGGCGCTCCCGGCGCCGACCGAGATCGTCGCCTCGGGCGCCGAGGCCGCGGAGATGACCTTGGCCGAGGGTCCCTACGTGCTCCGGACGGTCGTCGGGCCACCGACTTGATGGCGGGCGTCGGGAAGCGCTGTGGGCGGGCTGAGATCAGGCCGGCGGCGGCGCGGAGCCGACGTAGGAGGCGCGGGGACGGAAGCGCAGCCGGTGCTCGTACTCCTCGAGCGCGTGGGCGACGATCCCGGCGATCCGGGCGACGGTGAAGATCGCTGCCGAGCTTCCTTCCCGCAGCCCGTGCGCCTTGACCAGTGCTGCGAGTGCGAAGTCGACGTTCGGCGCCGGCAGCCCCCGTTCCGCCGCCGCGGCAAGGAGCCCAGCCGCCGCGAGCCCTACCGAGCCCTTGTCCTTTTGTCGCCCTGTGGGCGACAAAAGGACAAGGGTTGGGATGCCGAGGCGCTCCAGGAGGTGGTCGGCACGCGGGTCGCGGTCGCGGTAGACGCGGTGGCCGAAGCCGGGGACGCCGCCCGCGGCGATGCGTGCGTCGAGGGCGGCGTCAGGATCGACGCCCGCGGCCACCTCGTCGAGCAGCGCTTCGACGCCCAGCCCGGCGCCGCCGTGCAGCGTGCCGCCGAGCGGTCCGAGCCCGGCGAGGATCACCCGGTAGGGCCCGGCCCATGCCGACGCCGCGACCCGCGCGGCGAAGGTCGACGCCGCCAGTTCGTGATCGGCGAGCAGGATCAGAGCCGCATTCAGCGCCGCGATCTGCTCCGGCCGCGGCTTCGCGCCATTCGCCGTGAGCGCGACCCACAGCCGCTCCGCGATCCCGTCCTCGGCCGCGCGTGGAGCCTTACTCCCGCTATGCGGGAGCTTCTCTCCACGCCCGGGTGCCAGCGCGACCAAGATCCCCGCGAAGACGTCGGCGCCGGCGCGGCGGACGCGCTCCGGGTCGCGGTCGTCGCGCCCCGGGTCCCGCGCCGCCAGGGTCGCGACCACCGCGGCGATCCGCTCGGCGTCGGGCGCCTCCGGGCCGAGGGCGTCGCCGAGCGCCTCGATCGCCGCGACACGCTCCTCGTCCAGCTCCCAAGGCGTCGGCGGCGCGCCGTCCCAGAGCAGCGCCACGACTTCCTCGAAGCGGCGGAACTTCGCCAGCTGGGTCGCGTCCCGGCCCCGGTAGGAGAGTCGCCCGACCGGCTCGAGCAGCGTCAGCTCGGTCTCCACCACGACCTCGAGCGCGCTCGAGCGGTCCGGCCGGCGCGCCCGCTCGGCCAGGCGCTCGACCTCGTCCGGGTCGAACTCGGAGCGGTGCGGGCCGCTTGCCGGGTGGCGGGCCAGCAGGCCGCGGCTGACGTAGGCGTAGACCGTCTCGCGCTTGACGCCGAGCCGGCGCGCGACCTCCTCGGTGCTCAGCCGCTCGGTCGCGCCGTTCGCCCGGAGGATCTCGTTCACCCCATGGATGCTGACAGCGGGCGCGCCTCCGGGCCGACGTAGAGGGCCGCCGGGCGGATCAGGCGGCCGGGCGGCCTCTGCTCGAGGATGTGGGCCGACCAGCCCGCCGTGCGGGCGCAGACGAAGAGCGGCGTGAAGAGGCTCTGCGGCACCTGCGCGTGGTCGAGCACCACCGCCGACCAGAACTCGACGTTGGTGGCGAGGATGCGGTCGGGCTTGTGCTCGGCGAGTGCGGCGAGGGCGGCGCGCTCCAGCTCGCGGGCGATGTCGAGCCGGGGCGAGCCGAGCCGTTCGGCGAGGCCGCGGAGGACGCGGGCGCGGGGGTCCTCGGCGCGGTAGACGCGGTGGCCGAAGCCCATGATCCGCTCGCCGCGGTCGAGGACGCCGCGCACGTAGGCGTCGGCGTCGCCGCTCGCTTCGACCCCGTCGAGCATCCGCAGGACGCGGGCAGGGGCGCCGCCGTGGAGCGGCCCGGAGAGGGCGCCGACCGCGGCCGAGAGCGCCGCCGCCACGTCGGCCCCGGTCGAGGCGACCACCCGGGCGGTGAAGGTGGAGGCGTTCATCCCGTGCTCGGCGGCGGTGATCCAGTAGGCGTCGATCGCCGCGACGGCCTCCGGAGCGGCCTCGCCGCGCCAGCGCAGCAGGAAGCGCTCGGCCAGCGTGCGACCCTCGTCGATGCGCGACTGGGGGACCGGCGCGACGCCGCCGCCGCGCGCCGACTGGGCGACGAAGGAGAGGGTGGTCGAGGCGGTGCGGGCGAGCTGGTCGCGGGCGACCTCGGGGCTGACGTCGACCAACGGCCCGAAGCCCCACTCGGGGGCGAGCGCGGCGATCGCCGACTGGACGTCGACGCGGGTGTCGCCGGTCCGGTAGCCGAGCGGGTGGGTGCCGGCGGGGGCCAGCGGCCGGTCGGGGCGGCCGTCGACCAGGAGGCCCCAGACGCCCTCGAAGGGCAGCGTCCCGACCAGCTCCTCGATGTCGACGCCGCGGTAGCGGAGCGCGCCGCCGTCGCGATCGGGCTCGGCGATCTCCGAGGCGAACGCCAGCACCCCCTCCAGCCCGTCACGCACTTCGTCGATAGTCGCCATCGCCGGCCTCCTTCGTGTCGTTCTCGTCGCCGGCGACTCTGCGCTTGGGCGAGCGCCCGATCAACGTTGATCGCAATCAACCCTGAATCGGGACGGATCCGTCTCGCTAGGGTCAGGCCATGAGCGAGCAGAGCCAGATCGGCGTCACCGGCCTCGCGGTCATGGGGGCCAACCTGGCCCGCAACATCGGCCGCAACGGCTACTCCGTCGCCGTCCACAACCGCAGCCCGGAGAAAACCCGCCAGTTCATGGCCGATTACGCCGGGGAGGGGGACTTCACCGGCACCGAGACCGCGGCGGAGTTCGTCGCCGCCCTCGCCCGCCCGCGCAAGATCATCGTCATGGTCAAAGCGGGGGCGCCGGTCGACGGCGTGATCGAGGAGCTGGCGCCGCTGCTCGACGCGGGCGACATCCTGATCGACGCCGGCAACTCGCACTTCCCCGACACCAGGCGGCGCACCGCCGAATGCGAGGAGCGCGGCCTGCGCTTCCTCGGGATCGGGGTGAGCGGCGGCGAGGAGGGCGCGCTGCTCGGGCCGAGCATCATGCCCGGCGGCACCCGCGAGGCCTACGGTGAGGTCGAGGAGATCCTGACCAGGATCGCCGCCCAGGTCGACGGCACCCCCTGCTGCACCTTCGTCGGCCCCGACGGCGCCGGCCACTACGTGAAGATGGTCCACAACGGCATCGAGTACGCCGACATCCAGCTGATCACCGAGGCCTACGACCTGATGCGCAACGTCGCCGGGCTCGAGGTCGCGGAGATCGCGCGGACCTTCGAAGCGTGGAACGAAGGCGACCTCGAATCGTTCCTGATCGAGATCACCGCCAAGGTGCTGGCCAAGGGGGACCCGCAGGGCGACGGGCCGCTGATCGACGTGATCGTCGACCGCGCCGAGCAGAAAGGCACCGGCCGCTGGACCTCCGAGGACGCGCTCGAGCAGGGCGTGCCGCTGACCGCGATCACCGAGGCGGTCTTCGCCCGCACGCTCTCCTCGCTCGGCGACGAGCGGGCCGCCGCCGCCAAGGTGCTGGCCGGCCCCGAGCCCGCCGCCGGCGAGGACCGCCGCGACCTGGTGGACGACATCCAGCACGCTCTCTACGCCAGCAAGGTGGTCGCCTACGCGCAGGGCTTCCAGCAGATGGAGGCGGCCTCGCGGGCGAACGGGTGGGATCTCGACCTGGGGGCGATGGCGACGATCTGGCGCGGCGGCTGCATCATCCGCGCCCGCTTCCTCGACCGGATCAAGGACGCCTACGACGAGGGCGAGGTCACCAACCTCCTGACCGTGCCCTACTTCCGCGATGCGGTCGCCTCCGGGCAGGAGGCCTGGCGGCGGGTGATCGCCGCGGCGGTCGAGCAGGGGGTGGCGGTCCCGGCCTTCACCTCCTCGCTGGCCTATTACGACGGCTACCGGCGCGAGCACGGACCGGCCGGACTGATCCAGGGGCTGCGCGACTACTTCGGCGCCCACACCTACCGGCGCACCGACGCCGAGGGCTCCTACCACGTGCGCTGGCCCCAGGACGGCGCCGAGGTCCGCACCGACGCGTAGCCCGCCCGGCCACCGCGCACGTGCGTTCGCACTTCTGGCCGCTATCCGGCCATAACTGCGAACGCGTGCTGGGTGGGCCTACGGGACCAGGACGATCTTGCCGAGCGTGTGGCGATCTTCGAGCTGTTCGAAGGCCTCGCGCACTTCCTCCAGTGGGTAGGCCGCGGCGATCGGCACCTCGATCTTCCCGGCGGCGACCAGTTCGGCCATCTCTTTGAGCACCTCGGGCGAGGTCGCGTCGGCCGATCCTTCCGTCTTCGCGCCGACCTCCTGCGCCCGCCCGTGGCTGATGATCGTCTCGATCTTCGCCGCCGGCAGGTCGAGCTCCAGCGCCAGGTCGATGTACTCCGGCCCGAAGAGGTCGATGAAGGCGTCGATCCCGTCCGGGGTCGCCTCGAGGACCCGCTGCAGCACGCCCTCGCCGTAGGCGACCGGGGTGGCGCCCCTCTCGCGCAGCCAGTCGTGGTGGTCGGCGGAGGCGAGCCCGACCACGTTGGCGCCGCGCACTTGCAGCAGCTGCACCGTGACCGTGCCGACCCCACCCGCGGCAGCGGAGACGACCACCGTGTCGCCCGCGGAGATGTCGACGGCGCGGACCGCGGCGAAGGCGGTCACGCCGACCACGTGGAGCGCGCCCGCCGCCTCCCAGGAGAGGTCGTCAGGTTTCGAGATCAGCTGCTCGGCGGGGACGACGCAGAGCTCGGCCTGGCTGGAGCGCTCCCAGCTCCAGCCGAGCACCTCCTCGCCGGGCGCGAAGCCGACCACGTCGATGCCGACCTCCCTGATGACCCCCGCCAGGTCGGAGCCCTGCCCGGAGGGGAAGGTCGCGGGCCATTTCTCGGCGAGGAGGCCCTTGCGGATCGAGGCCTCGCCGGGGTTGATCCCCGCCGCCTTGACCTCGACCACGACGTCTTCCTTGCCGGGCTCGCGCAACTCGACCTCCCGCACCTGGAGGACGTCGAGGCCGCCGTACTCGTCGAACTGGACCGCGCGTGGCACGAGCGGAGTTCTACCCGATGGCGGTCAGCTTGAACCCCGCGCGGGCGAGGGCGGCGGCGTCGCCCCGCAGCTGCCTGTCGGTGCGGTGGGAGACCGAGATCGTCACCGTCAGCCAGCGGTTGCCGCGCACGGCGAGCAGCGAGCCCAGCGCCGGGACCCACTGGGCATCGGCGTTGTAGGCGGCCCTTTCGCCGACGTGAGGGACGGGCCGGGGGAGGCCGGCTGGGTTTTCCGTATTGAACTGGACGGTCTCCTCGATCCGGTTGTGAAAGCGTTGGTTGGCGGCGAATCCCGCATCCAGGTAGACGCTGATCGAGGCGCCGGCGCCGCTCAGGTGGCAGCGGGAGAGCGGCGGCTTGGGGGTCGAGCGGCGGGCGAGCGTGAGCCCGGTCTGGCGTTCGGCGAGCGCCGCCAGGGCCTTGCAGTCGCCGGCCGAGATGTGGGCCGTGCTCGCCGCTTCGGTGGCCGGGTTTTCCCCTTTGATCCCGCGCGACTGGACCGGGGACTGGATCGCCTTGCCGCCCGCGGTGGTCGAGCCGCCCGCGGCCGTGCCTCCCGCTCCGGTCCCGGACCCGGACGAGCCGCATCCGCCGATCACCAGAGCCGCAGCGAATGCGACGAGACACTCCATGCGACGTACCGAACGCATACCCCAGTCTCTACCCCCACCGGCGCGTTCGCAGTTCTGGTCGCTATGCGGAGCAAAGTGCGAACGCCAACTGGTCTGGCGCCGCTCTGGATGGAAGCGGCGGTCCCCGGTAGAACTCCTCCATCGCCGCCGAGCGCCACCAGCAGATCATCGACGCGATCCGGGCGATTCCGGAGGGCTTCGTCGCGACCTACGGCGACGTCTCGCCCGGCGCCCCGCGCCTCTCCGCCCGCCTGCTCTCGACCGGCCGGGTACCCGACGGCCTCCCCTGGTGGCGCGTCGTCCGCGCCGACGGCACCCTGGCGGTGGGGGAGGAGCAGCGCCAACGCCTCTGGGCCGAGGGCGTCCCCTTCAAGGGCAACCGGGTCGACCTCGACGTCGCCCGCATCCCCTACGACCCCTGAAGGGCCCGCGCCGAGCGCCGTCGGGCGTGCCGGCGAGAGCGGCGGACGGGAGTCGAACCCGCGTCATCAGCTTGGAAGGCTGAGGCTCTACCATTGAGCTACCGCCGCGCGCAGCAGGGAGCGTAGCCGCGATCCCGCCGATCCGTCAGAATGCACGAACCCCGACGGGGAGTGGCGCAGTCTGGTAGCGCACTCGGCTGGGGGCCGAGCGGTCGCAGGTTCAAATCCTGTCTCCCCGATTCTTCAGAGGCCGCTTGGGAAGCGGGCTTTCGCGGCTCCGTGATTGATCGGGCAGTTCGGAAGAGCCGGTGTGGTACCAGCTTTGGTACCGGCGGCCTCATAAAGCTAGCCCGGACCCGGTCCAATCAGCGCTTGGCGGCCCTATCAGGCCCTAGCTTTCCTCAATAAGAGCGACTCGGCGTACTCGACCCCGCGTGGCGATAGCTCGATCGTCCCAGCGCCCTGGTCGTACTCCAACAGTCGCGACTTGTGCTCCTTGCGGAGGACATCGCGGCGATAGTGGCTGGCATTGGGGTGCTCGGTCCACGCGAACAGATCCGACTCCGAGACCGAACCGGCGACGGCGTGGAGCAGGACCATCGTCGTGTCCTTGTATGAGAGATCGGGGTCGAGGACTCGCATCTTGTCCCCGACCTTCCAGACCAGCGGCACCTCCCGCTCGACGAGGGCGTCCACCAATACGGCGGCCTCGTCAACTGGCAGTTCGTGAAGGACTCGGATCAGCTCGGCCAGAATCCACTTCGACATTTGGAGGACACACAAGGCATCCATGTGATTCGGATCTACATCGCCGCCGACGTGCCCGACGTTGCGGTTATTGCGGACCTCGTAGAGGGCGGTGATCATTCGCGGGATCTGAATGCGAACAGACCGAGGGACATCGGTCGCGCTCTCCAACGCGCGGCATGCATCCACCATGTTCCGCGGCTTGGATGCCCTTTTTGCGAATCGTCCCTCAATTATGCCTTTCACTACGCAGTAAGCCACCTCGCACAACTTCCCGCCATTGAGCTCGGCTGGCTCCCACCTGCGCTCGGCATAGTTCTTGACGATCTCCGAGAAGGAGTCGACCAGTTCTTCGCGCAGCTTTGGAGGCAGCGCGGAGAAAACGTCCTTGCGGACGAGCCCGCCCGACCCCTTCGTCATTTCTTGACGGTGTCTGGTAGGTCGTGTTTGACGTGGTCTTCGCCGGAGGTCGTAATTTTGATGTCTTCGTAGTCACCGGTGTCAAGCCATCCGCATTTGCTGGCGGTCACGGCGAGCTTGTTGCGTAGGTCTGCCGGTCGCTTCCATCCCGCGCCCTCGTAGCAAGAGTTCACCGCCTCAGGCGTGGCCTTATGACCCGCGGTTTTGATGAGCCAGAACACGCACACGGTCACCTTGTCCTGGTGGTTTGATGGCGTCTTCTCGTTAGCGAAATCCGCGAAGGACTTTTTGTTTTTCGGCCGAAGGCTGAGGTCCTTGTCGAGACCGACGGATTTCGTTTTGCTGGCCCTTTTCGTCTTCCCGTTTTTACTTGGTGAGGGGCGCCTGTGGCGCCGCGGTTTCGCGCTGACTGCGCCCGTGCTGCCCGCTGCCTCTGTCCCGTCGACCGTGGGGGGCGTCGGCGGCGCGACCTCGCCGCTCATCAAGAGATTTACAACGGCGAGTACGGTGGCCTGGTCAACCTCTTTGTCCATTTTTAAGCCGCCGCCTTCCACAGCGACGATGAACGTGCCCGATGCGGTGCTCTCGGTTGTCATGGCGGAAGCCTAGCCGCGGAGGCGGCGGATACTCAGCTGAAGCTAAGTACTGTCGCCAATTCTGGCGGAGCCCACCAATGTTCATTCGATCTTCGTGGTGCTGTGCCAACGCCCCAATCGCGACATCCCGCGTCCTGCAGTGCGATGACGGGATCTGATGTCCCGGCGCACCCACTGAACGGCGCACTCGGTTTCCCACCCGGCGGTCGTACTGGTAACTGAGGGTCGTTCGAGGTGGCTTCTGAAGCCGAAGTCCGTTGGTTAGAGGTGGTTTTCGACGGCGGCCCTGGTACCAGCCGCGGTACCATCGACCACTCCGAAGCCGCCTCTCGCCCCACAACGCGGCCCGCGCCGGTGCTTCCATGAACTCCCTTCCTGTCGTGGTGCCCATGGGCGTCGATCATCGCCGCTGGTTGTCGGGTCGGTGCAGAGGGACATCGCCATTCGCCGCTGGGGACTAGCAGCCCCCGCCGCTTGACGGGGCTTGCGCCGAACGAGGCCGGGACGAATTTCTAGGCCAGCCGGGAGAGAAGGCGCCGCTTGGACTTGGACGCCAGCACCATCCGGTTGCGGTGATGGACTGCGCGGGCGTGATTTCCAGCGGCTCGTGCCTGCCGCGCGAAATGAGCTTGCTCGACGATGACCAACTCGGTCGCCGCGATTTCCTTGATTGCAGCCACGAGGACATCGTCGGCAAGGGTGGGATCGAGATCGTTCAGGCGTGCCTCGTGCTCGAGGTCTACGCGACAATTCATGCAGCACTTCATCAAAGGGCCACGCTCGTCTAGGCCCGCGTACTCGAACGGCTCCTTGCACTTCAGGCACCACTTGGTGAACGGGTCGTGTGACCGAGGAGCATCGATCGGCTGGAAGTCGATGACGCTGGATTCGGCAGTCGTCCACGTCGTACCGCTTTTGAGTTTGTTCAGTTTTTCGTGATTTAGCTTCGTCAAAGGCATCAGCTCCTTGGCAGGTTCTCGGCGATCGGGGCGATCGCGCTCAACGGATTATTCTCGTGAACTGATCGGACGTTCTTTCTGTATTTTCCGAGCCCACTGGGTCGACGGGCGAAGCTAATTGGAGGCGGCTTCCCGCCACCAAGAGGCGGCCCTTACAGCCGCTTCCCGTTGTGCCTTCTTGTCGGGGTGCCCGTACTGGTCGATCGTCGTCTGGATGTCGGCATGGCCCAGCTGCTGCTGGCGGAGTAGATCGACTCGCCGGCCGCCAGCCGGAGCGTCGCGGCGGTGTGGCGCAGGTCGTGGAGGCGGACCTCCGAGGGCAGGCCCGCGTCCTTCAGCGCCGCGTCGTGGCCACGGCGACGCACGTTGTGGCGGTTCAGCATGAAGCCTTCGATGCCGCCGAAGAGGCGTGATCCCGTCGTCGCCGGGCGCTTCGGCGAGAACCTGCGCCGCGTGCGTAGGCGAGAGGACCTGAGCCAGGAAGAGCTGACGAGGCGGGCCGGACTGCATCGCACCGAGATCGGCCTGCTGGAGAGAGGCGAGCGCGTCCCCGGCATCGACACTCTGGTCAGGCTGGCCGACTCGATGGAGGTGCCGCCGGGGGCACTCCTCGACGGGATCTACTGGATCCCGGCTCCCGAGGCGGCCGGGGCGTTCGCATTCGGCTTGGGATCGGCGGGCAGGTGGGCAGAGTAGGGGTGCTGCGGTCTACTGTCGGGCGGTCCTGCCGGGATGCGGCCGTACATCGAGGGCGCTCACGGTCTGCTTTCCTTCGGGGCGGTCGAGCCGACGGCGGCTATCCTGGATACCGAACATGGCGACGAAATCACATGAGTTCGAGGTCGTCCTCCAGCCCGAGGTGGAGGGCGGCTTCAGCGTGTCCGTCCCGGCCTTGCCCGGCTGCCACACGCAGGGCGAGACGAGGGAGGAGGCGGTGGCGATGGTCCGCGAGGCGATCGAGGTCTACATCGAATCGCTCGTCGCGCACGGCGATTCGATCCCGGGGCCGGTCGAGATCGAGCGAGTTACCGTCGCGGTGTGAATCGACAGCTGGCCCCGCGAGGGTTGCGCGCAGGGTCCCAGGCGTCTCCGCGACCTCGTACGATTTGCCCATGACCAAGGCTGAGTTGATCGCACAGGTCGAGTCCATGACCGAGGAGGAAGCTTCGGAGGTGAAGTTGATCTACGCGCCGGATTGGCCCTCCAAGGCGACCTCGATCGAGGAGGTCCGCAAGAGGCTCGGCACCAAGCCGATGGACCCGGAGGATTTCGACCGGCATTTCGGTTCACTGCCCACCGACGGCGAGGGATAGGCCCGTGGGCGCGGGCGCAGGTCCGCGCTTCGCGGTTCGTGCAGACGATAGCCTCCTGGGCGAGGATCTCGTTCGCGTCACCAAGGCCGCGAGAGCCGCCATCGAGCCGGTGGTCGCGGAGGTTCTTCGCGACGGCGTGCCCTACGAGTGGTTGCGGCGCTGCGAAGAGGAAGGGCATGACGGGACCCGCCTCGGGGGCTGTGTGAAGTTCTACATCCCTCGGCCCGCCGGGCAGTGGGGAGCCGTCCTGGCGGGCGACGAAGAGGCGAGAAGGCCGGCGCTCGTGCTTGTCGCCGTCGGCGAGCGTCATCCCGCACAACGGTGGAAGCCCAGCGTCTATGAGATCGCTCATCGTCGCCTGAATCGCGATAACTGACCGTGGTGCCGCTCGTGGTACCCGATGCACCGTCCGATTGCTTCGATGCGGACAGGTTCGGGGACGCGGGCACGCGTGGGGACGCGGCCGGAAGCATCGAGCACCCGCGTCGGGCGGCTGGGGCCGAGCGGTCGCAGGTTCAAATCCTGTCTCCCCGATATTTCAAGCGGTGCGTTCCCTGCTCGAACCGCTACAGTGCCCGCCCGATGACGCGGCTGGGGACTGTCGGCGGTGCCGTTCTGATCTGCCTCGCGGTCCTCGGCGGCTGTGGAGGAGGCGGCGGTCTCGACAAGGACGAACTCGCCAAGTCAGTGAAGCAGAGCGCTGAAGTCTTCGCCGCCGAGAGCATGCAAGGTGCTGAATCAGCGCTCGAACGCGCCTTCGAAGAAACGGGTGTGCCGACCTCCGAGGCTGAAATCGGTGAGGTCGAATTTCACCTCGGCGAAGAACCCTGCCAGGACGCTCGCAAGGGCCAGCCGGCGCCGACCGGAACGAAGCCGATCTACGCGTGCTTCGTCCACTACGTCACCGCAGGGGGGAGCGCGGCCGATGAAGTCGAGATGGACATCACCGTTTACTCTGTCGACCACGAACAGTGCTGGAAGGGTGTCTTGGTCAACCTCGAGAGCGGTGTTGGCACCTCGGAATTCTATGACGGAGAAATCCCCCAGCGCCGGATCGACAGCGGCGCCGAAGACCTCGAAGGCTGCATCGGCAAGAAGCCGGGGCCGCAAGGCCCGCTGCTGTCTGGCGAGGTGACCGAAGAGCAGGAAGAAAGAAGCGAAGAAGTGGTCGAACGCGAAGCGGCCGAAAAAGCCGAAGCCGAAGAAGCCGCCGAAGCCGAAGCGAAAGCCGCTGCCGGGGAAGCAGGCGGCGACAGCTCGCAGGCCGCCGAACGGGCGGGCGTCGAATACGGGCCTCCTCAGAACCTCGAATCGTGCGGGACCGTCGACTTCCCTCCGGGCGAGTCTGAACAGCGGCAGGTCTCCGGCGCAAACCTCAGCTGCCCGGAAGTCAAGGCCGACGTCGAACATCTGCTTGAAGGCCAGGTTCCGGTCCAGGGCCACCTTCCACCTGGGTGGTCCTTGGACAAATGCGCGAACTACGAGGGCACTTTCCTCTACTGCACCCACGGCGACGAGGCGTTCGCGATCTCGGCTCCGACCGCATTCTTTCTTGGCGAATAGAGGCTGGTAACGAAGCGCGGTCTACGGCTCGCCCGCGAGTCGGTCGGCTACGGTCCGCACCCACAAGCGCGACTTCGTCCTCCACTCGGCCGGGTACTCACCAGTCGTTTCCGACGGGCGCCGCCTCTACGTCGCCGGCTACTACCTGCCGGACCGCCGCGACCACCAGCCCGGGTCGTTCCCCGGCGATGTAGTGACCGCTGTCGGTGTGGGTGACATGCCTGGCGCCGAGACCGGCGGCGAGCAGATCCTGGGCTCCCAGCCAGGCCGGCCAGGTCCCGTTGCCGCCGGCGCCGAAAGGGAAGGGATGGTCCGAGCTCAGCACCACGGCCGGAAGCTTGGGCGCCGGTGGCGCCGCTTCGATCTCCTCGACGCTCGGTTCGTAGGCGGCCGCCTCGAGCGTCCTCGGATCGCCGAGCTTTCGGGCCCCGCTGGCGAACCTCCTCCACTGAGCGGGCTTCAAGGTCTGCTTCAGGTACGGCGAGCCAGGGTCGAGGAGGACCAGGCCGGCGACCTGTTGCGGGTAGGTGCGCGCGTAGAGCTGGGCGATCATGCCGCCCCAGGAGTGGGCGACGAGGACGTAAGGTGCCTTGCCGCCTGCCGCGCCGAGCAGCGCGTGCAGGTCGGCGACCCCGTCGGCGGCCGTGGTCGGCTGGCGGACCGGGGTCGACGGCGAGAGCGCTCCGTTGAAGCTTTCGGTGCCCGGACGATCGTAGGCGCACACCCGTGTGAACTGGCTCACCCGTGGGAAGACCGCGCGCGAGCTCGGCCGCGGTGCCTTGCCGGGGCCGGCGACGACGTGGGTCCAGTCGTCGAAGCCGCCGCGGAAGCCGGAGATCAGGACGACGGTCGGCGAGCCGATCCCGTGGCAGCGGAGGAACAGCTTGCGGCCGTCGCCGATCTTGACCAGGCCGCTGAAGTTGCCGCTCCTGGCATTGCCGCTCTCGGCGGGGCGCCTCGACGCCGTCGGCGAGCCGCCGCTCGCCTTGACGGCGAGGCCGGGGTGGCCGGGCGTCAGGTAGCGGGCGAGGCGATTGAAGAGCTCGGTCGAGTAGGCGGTTTCGGAGGCGCCGCTGCGTGGCAACAGGGTGGTGACGATCGCCACCGAGATCTGCCGGGACGGGAGGTAGGCCTCGATCCCGGTGTAGCCGTTCAGGTTCGGGTTCTGCACCCGCCAGCCGTTGCCGACGAGGATGCCGAGGCCGAAGTGGATGCCCGGGGCGACGGTGCCGAGGCCGGAGGGGTCGGCGGCGAACCGTTCGCGGCTGGCGGCGGGGGAGAGCAGGGCGCCGCTCCCGATCGCGCGGGCGCTGCGGGCGACGTCGGCGATCGTGCCGCTCATCACCGTCCCCGCTCCGACCGTCCACGAGGGGCTCCAGAAGGTCGAGTCCTCGTAGTTCCCACGCAGCGAGTTGTAGGAGTGGAGGACCGGGCCCGGCATCGTCGGCAGCCGCGAGATCGCGATCCCGCGCAGGCCGAGCGGCTTCAGCACCCGTTGCTCGATCTCGCTCCGGACCGAGTGCCCGGTGACCACGCTGATCACCTGGGCGAGGACCGCATAGTTGGTGTGTGCGTACTTGAAGCAGGTGCCGGGCGCACAGCCCATGCCGCGGGCGAAGGCGATCGCCAGCAGTTCGCGCACGCTCCACTGCTTGAAGACGTTGCCGAAGAGGGCGGTGGCAAAGGATTTGTTGCCCTGGATCCAGTCGAGGTATCCGGAGGTGTTCTCGGCGAGCATCCGCAGGGTGATCTGGTTGGCATCGGGCAGCTGCGGGCGGTACTCGGAGAGCTTGTCGTCGAGCGAGAGCCGACCTTCTTCCTGCAACTGCAGGAGCACGGTGATCAGGTAAGGGATCGCCATCGAGCCGATCCGGAAGTGCATCCGGGTATTTGCCGGCACGCCCGCCATCGACTGACCGTAGGCGCGGCTGAGCAGCGGCCGGGTGCCGGTATCGACCCGCACGATCGCCGCTTTCAGGCCCTGTCGGGCCATTTCGTCGCGGACGATCGCCTCGATCTTCCGGCGCGCCGCGGCCCGGCTGACGCAGCCGTCCGCGGTCTGCAAGCGCGGCGCTTCACAGGCGGCGGCTGGGGAAGGCGGGGCGGAGGCCGCCGACGCGGTCGGAGCCATCGCGAGCGCCGCCCCGATGGCGGCGAGCGCGACGACCGGCAGGCATTTGCGGCGGAGGAAAGACAACGAGCCTCGACCAATATATCTTCGGGCCCTGCGAGCCCTCCGGACATCCGTGCTGCTGCTGGTCGTCGGCATCGGTGCGGCGCTCGCCCCGGGCGGCACCGCGGCAGCCTCACGGGGCATCGACTGGAGCCACTGCGGGCCGCGCCTGCAGTGCGCCTACGTTCGCGTCCCCTTGGACTGGTCGCGCCCGCACGGGCGACAGATCGAGCTGAAGGTCGCCCGCCACCTCGCCAGTCGCCCGGGCCGGCGGATCGGGACGCTGTTCGCCAGCCCCGGTGGCCCGGGGGAGAGCGGCTTCGACCTCGTCGCAGGCGCGGGGGCCGAACTGGACGCGATCGGGCAGGGGCGCTTCGACATCGTCGGCTTCGACCCGCGGGGGACGAACGGCAGCACCCGGATCAGGTGCTTTCGCAGCCACCAGGGCCTGGTCAGGTTTTGGCGCGGCACCGAGATCCCCGAAACGACCGCCGAGTCCGAGGCCTTCAGCCGCAAGGCGGCGGAGCTCGCTCGCCGCTGCGGGAAGGTCAGCGGCGCGCTGCTGCGCCACGTCTCGACCGCCGACTCGGCCCGCGACCTCGACTACCTGCGTCGACTCCTCGGCCTGCGGCGGATCAGCTTCCTCGGGCTCTCCTACGGCACCTACCTCGGCGAGACCTACGCCAACCTGTTTCCGGACCGGGTGCGGGCGGTGATCCTCGACGGCGTCGTCGATCCGGTTGCCTGGGCGAAGGGGGCGGAAGCGAGGCTTGCCGCCGGAGTCGCCCCGAGCGACGAGGTCTTCGCGCGCTTTGAGTCGCTCTGCCAGGCCGCCGGCCCGAGCCGCTGCGCGCTGGCCGTGCGCGGGTCGGTCAAGGCGGGGATCGACCAGTTGATGGCCCGACTGCGCCGGGGCCCCATCCCGGCTCCGACGGCCGACCCGCCGGGGAAGCTCACCTACGCCGACTTCCTGCTCTCCCTCTTCGAACCGTTGCGAAGCCCCGAAGAATGGCCGCTGCTGGCCGAACAGCTGGCTGCCGCCGAGGGCGGCGACGGCTCGGCGCTGGAGGAACGGGCGCGGCCGATGCGCTCGCCGCAGGGCTGGTCGGCGGTCACGACCTCGGCGGCGATCCAGTGCGCGGACGGGCCCGCCCACCGGAGCGCCGCCGAATGGCCGCGGGTGATCCAGCGGTTCGAATCGATCAGCGCCCTGCAAGGGGCGGTGCAGGGTTGGTGGCAGTGGGCGCCGTGCGCCGCGTGGCCGGTCCGCGACCCGGGTCGCTACGCCGGCCCGTGGGACGCGAAGACCCGCAACCCGATCCTCCTGATCGGCACCCGCCACGACCCGAACACGAGCCTTGCCAACGCCCGCCGCGCCGCCCGCCTTCTCGGCAATGCGGTCCTGCTCACCCACGACGGCTACGGGCACCTCAGCTTCAAGGACCCGAGCGCCTGCGTCGAACGGGCCGAGACCGCCTACCTCGTCCATCTGGCGGTCCCACGCCGGGGAACCGTCTGCCCCGCGGACCGGGAGCCGTTCGCGGCACGGTAGACGGTGGCGCGGCCCGAGAGCTTCTCGGCGACCTTGCCACCCGCGAGGGCCTCGACCTTTTTTGCACCTTCGCCGTCGATTCGCTGCGATTGATCAGCTACAGCTCGTAGGCGAGTTCGTCGCCCTCGTTGCTGGCGAGCACGGGTTCTGGTGAGGCGACCACGTTGCCGGCGACCGGCGTCGTCTGCTGGCGCGGCGGCCCGGTCATGGCGCTCGACCCGGCGGCGGCGGAGCATCTGCGCCGAGGGCTGCGGCCGGTGCGAGACGGGCGAGGCCCGTGGTGCCGGCCCGATAGCGATTCCGGCGCATCGGAAAGGCTTCCTGTTCCGGTTCTGCCTGCGTCACCCAGTCCCGCCGTCCGGGTTAGGCTCGGCGTAATCGACGACCAAAGGGGAGATCTCGTGGGACGTTTCTCGAAGTTGGCGGTTGGGTCGGGTGCCGTGGCGCTGCTGGTCATCGGGATCGGTGCATATGCGTTCGCCTCGTCGGGCGGTGGCACGATCACGGTGTGCGTCGGTCACCGGGGCGGTGCCCTGTACAAGGCCAAGAAGTGCGCCAAGGGCGACCGCAGCCTGAGCTGGAACAAGCAGGGCATGCCGGGCCCGGTCGGGGAACCCGGGCCGCGGGGGGCGCAGGGTCCGCAGGGCATCCAGGGAGCGCCGGGGACTCCGGGGTCTCGGGGACCTGCCGGCATCAGCGACTATCAGGTCGTCACCGGCACCCCTGTCGCAAGCTCGGGCGGTGGGATCAACCTGGATTCTGCCTATGCCTACTGCCCGCCGGGGGCGAGCCCGCTCGGCGGAGGCTTCTCGTCGAGTGGTGAAAACAACAAGATCTACGTGAGGGAAGACCACCCGATCGTCGGAAGCCAAGGCGCGTGGTATGTGCAGACGACCAGCGCGACGGAAATCGCCTACACGATCACCCCGTACGTCGTCTGCGCGACCGTGGGGAGCTAGACGAGTGGTCCACGGCTGGGGCGAGCGAGGGTCGCGGCCGGGCCGAGCTGGCGCCCGCGCAAGGGACGGGGAGTCCGCGGGAGGTCCCGTCACAGGGACGGCACGTCTGCGGGGGCCCCGTCGACGTGGGAGACGGAGGCTCGTCACGAAGACGCCGGGATCGCAGGGAAGGCGTTCGCCTTCGTGGAGAGATCCGCGGGGGCCATGATCACGCGGCGCATGTTCGCGACCGTGGAGGAAGCGATGGACTTCGCGACATCTCCCTCACGTCTCCCGCGACGTTCCCGGAATCTCCGTCACGGCCCCGATCCCCGTAGCACGCCTGGACCGTCGGCCGTCTCCCCAGACCCGGCCTTCTCGGAGGCGGCCACAGCCTGCCCGGGTCGCCTCCGAGAAGGCCGGGTCCCTTCCGGGCGCCAGCTGGCACCGGCCCCATCCCTTACCTGTCCCATCGGAGGCAGCCGAGCCCCTGCTCGGCTTCTCGCAGCAACGGCCTGCCGAACCACCTGCCGCTGCGCATGTGCTCGGCGTATTCGGCGACGGTTGCCGGATAGGCCCCTTCCTTGCTCATCTCGCGGAAGATCGGCCAGCGCCTTTCGCTCGCCAGCAACACGCCTTCGGCTTCCCGCGCCGCGGCGGTGTCGCCGGCGGCGCGGGCTTCGCTCCAGCGGTCGAACCAGGCGCAGGCGACGGCCCCGCCGACCGCGGCGCCGACCTGGTAGCGATCCATGGTCAGGCCGAGGTCGGGGATCGCGGAAGGATCGAATCCCGGCGGCAGTGGGATGCCGCGCAGCATCGCCTTCGCCGTGGCGCCGTATTCGGCGGCCTTGACGACTTTCGCGGGCATCGCGTCGAGCCATTCTTCGGCGCCCACGCGGCGCAGCCACCCGAGGCGCTCGCGCAAGCCGGCGAGGTCGGGGACGGAGGCGCGCAGCTCGATCAGGTGGCCGCCTTCCCTCCAGATGGCGACCATCAGCCGATCACCGGGGCCGCCCTGGATCGGGGTGCTTTCGGCCCGCGGGTCGACGTAGGCCGTGACCCCGAGGCCCGGGATCGTGGTCTTGAGCCAGCGGCCCGGTTCGTGTCCGCGCACCCGCCGGTGGAGGTATTCGTCGTAGAACGAGGCACCGAGCCTGCCGCCGCGCCAGCGGACTTTGTATCTCCTCGCGTCGAGCCAGGTCATCGTCACGACCCGCTGCCTGCGTTCGACCACCGAGGCGGGCGTTATGTGGCGCTTCACGTCACTGCGCGTCATCAGCGGTTGGTCCGGATGGGGGTCCGGGGACGACCGGGTGAATTCGATGTTCCCTTCGCCGCCCGCGCGCTGGTCGACGTTTCGCACGCCCCAGCCCGGGCCTTCGAGGAGCAGTAGCGGCGTCGATTCGGCGAAGCGGATCAGCTGGGCTCCATAGGCAGGCGAGGAGGGCCCGGCACCGCCGCCCGCCAGCAGGATGACGGCGACGAGGGCGATCGCCAGGGTGGCGACCGCGACCGCGACTGCGAGCGCCCGCCGGCGGCGCCGTGGCGGGCGGCCCGGCGTCGGCGTGGGCGGCATCGAGGCCCGCGCGTCGAGGTCGGCGAAAAGGTCGGCTTCCCACGACTCGATCTCGAGCCGCTCGATCCGATCTCGATCGAGCGGATAGGCGGCGGCGAGAGACCGATCGAGCTCTTGCTCGTTCATCTGGCTCCCTCCCTCTCGAGCTCCGATCCGACGCCGGCAGCGACCCCACGTTCCGCCAGGAGCGCCCGCAACCGGCGCCGAGAACGATGCAGGCGACTGCGGGCCGCAAGCGCGGAGATCCCCAGCACCCGTGCCGCCTCGCCGGGCGAGAGGCCCTCCCAGGAGACGAGCAGCAACAGCTCGCGATTCTCCTCACCCAGCTCCCGCATCGCCTCGAGCACCTCGGCCGTCTCCCCATCGGGGCCGGGGTGTATCGCCGGATCGCTTCGCAACGAATCGGCGAGGCGCTCCGCCAGCCTGGTGCGGCACCGCGCCGAGCGGTGGAGGTTGGCGAGGACCCGGCGCGCCACCCCGTAGAGCCACAGCCTCTCGCCGGGACCGATGGGCACCTCGTCGAGCCGGCGCCAGGCGACCAGGAAGGTTTCGGCGACGACATCGGCGGCATCGTCGGGCTCGTCGACGCGGCAGAGCGCGTAGGAGAGGATCGCTCGTCCCTGCTCTCGGTAGATGCGGCCGAAGCGGACCTTGGCAAGCTCCTCGTCGAGTGCGCTCTTCTTCCCCCGGCCTGGCCCCATCTATCTGTACAAGTGTCCGGGGTGGGCGCGAACGTTGCGCCCGGGGTCGGAAGCGCTCAACCCACAGGCGACCCAGCGGGCGCCCGTCGTTGCACCATGTAGGTGCCGGGTGCGGTGGGACGGTGTAACAACCTCCGTCAAACGCACACCTAGTTCCTGGATGCCTTCGATCGACGACGTGCCGGACGCGGCGCCGGATATCTACCGCGGCCGCTTCGAAAGCTGCTTTCGCGAGCACTACCCGCGCCTGCTCGCCTTCACCATGCGGCGGGTATCGGGGCGCGAGGCCGCCGAGGAAGTGGTCGCCGACATCTACGCCGTCGCCTGGCGCCGCCGCGACCACATCCCCGACCGGCCCCTGCCCTGGCTCTATGCGATCGCCGCCAACGTGATCGCCGACCAGTACCGCTCGACCCGCCGTCGCCACGACCTCGGCCTGCGGCTCGCCCACGAGGCGCGGGTCGAGGAGACCGGCTCCGACCCGGCCGAGTCGCTTGCCCTCCGCGACGCCTTCGCCGTCGCCTTCGCCCGCCTCACCGAGCCCGAGCGGGAGGTATTGCGCCTGGTCGCCTGGGACGGACTCGACGTGCGCGAGGCGGCGCGGGTGCTCGGCTGCTCTCAGGGCGCCTTCCGGGTGCGCCTCCACCGCGCCCGCCGCAAGCTCGCGCGGCACCTCGACGCCCCCAGGCCGCTCGACCGGGAAGGCCAGGCGGCGATGCCCAGACCGGCGGAGGAGGCCCGATGATCCGCGACAGCCGAACCGACCCTCTGGGCCAGATGCGAGCCGCCAACCCGGTCTCCACCGCGGAGCTGCGCGCGTCGATCGGCGAGGCCGACCTGGCGCGGGCGATGCGGCGGGCGATCGCCGCCGGCGAATCGCCGGCGCGGCCGATCCCGGCAGGCGACCGGATGGCGATCGAGCGCGGCGCGGCGGGCGGTCCCGGCGGTGGCGGGATCTTCTCGCGACGCCGCGTCGCCTCGGCCGGATTCGGCCTGGCCTGCGTCGCGGCGATCGCCCTGCTGCTCGTCCTCGGGGGTGGCTCGGTCGATTCGGTCAAGGACGGCGGTCGGCCGACCTACGCGGCGGCCGCGGTCAAGGTGGCCGAGGCCAACCCGCGGCTGCTGATCACCGCGCCCGGCTGGTCGATCGTCCACGCCAACAGCTTCGAAGCCGAATACGGCGGCTTGACCTACAAGGATGCCGGGCATCCGGTCCTCGGGCCGAAGCGCCTCAGCGTGGTGATGGAATGGGCCCCGGCCTCGCTCTATCCCAGCGCCTTGCGCGGATACCGGCGGAAGGCGACGGTGACGAAGTCGGCGGTCCTCGGGCGGCAGGCGACCACCTTCCACTACCGCGGCCGCCCCGCCTACATCACCGTCCTCCCGCCGCAGGGCAAGGTCTTCGTCACGCTGGGGCTGCCGGCCCACGAACACGAGGCCCTGCTGCGATCGCTGCGCGCGGTCAGCGTCGAACGGTGGCTGGCGGCGATGCCGCCGGAAGTCGTGCAGCCGGCGGCCGAATCCGGGGTGATCGCGCAGATGCTTCACGGGGTGCCGCTGCCGCCCGGTTTCGACCCCGCCTCGCTCGGATCGGCGGGCGTCCTCACCAACCGCTACGAGCTCGGCCAGGCGGTCGCCGGCGCGGTCGCCTGCGGTTGGCTCGAAAGCTGGGAAGCGGCGAGGCGCTCCGGAGACGCCGCCGCGGCCGCGGCGGCGGTCGCCGGGATGCGCGGCGCCCGGCACTGGGCCGTCCTCCTCCAGATGCTTCAGGAAAAGGGCTTCGAAGGGGACGTCCTGCCCGCGCACGGCAACGGCTGGCCGTCCTACATCGTCACCGCCGCGCGCGAAATCGCTGCCGGACACCTGCGCCGGCGGCCCGCCGTGGAGCGGCGCTACGAGCACGGAGTCGTGGTCGGCGTGCTGACGCCGCGGAACGCCGCCCCGGCGAGCGTCCTCGGCTGTCACCTGGGTGGTAGCTCCGTGGGGGTGCGGGTGGGGTGGGTGGTTGAGCTGGCGCCTGCCGGCTGGCGCCCTGGGCCTGGGGGTCCGGGGTCGGGTGTGGTTCGAACCGGACCGATCGGAGCTCCGGCGTCCCGGGCGTCTCGGAGGCGACCCTGGCAGGCTATGGCCGCCTCCGAGACGCCCGGGACGAGAGGGTTTCGGGGGGAGCTTGCGCAGGGACCGGCCGGCGCGGGGGGAGCCCCGGGGCAGGGACGGGTGCGTGGCCGGGGGAACCGACGCGGGACGATGCGGGGCGGCGAGATCGGCATCTTCGTGACGGCCCCGACGAAAAGCGACGTCTC
>JAFDWF010000217.1 GCA_018268575.1 Actinomycetota bacterium | reverse complement strand
ATCCGGATCTCGGCGTCGTTGAGGACCAGCACGTCGACCTCGGCGATCGCCGCCAGCAGCGAGTCGCGGGCGCTTTCGATCCAGAAGTTCATCGAGTCGAGCCCGGTCAGGCTGGCCGCCGCGCAGCGGCCGCGGACGCGCCGCTGCAGGCCGGGCTGGATGTTGGCGAGGAAGACGGTGTCGGCGGCTTCGGCGGCGGTCGAGAGCTTCGGCTCGAAGCTCTCGAAGACGCCGAGCCGGGTGTCGTCGGTGTGGGCGACGTTGAGGTCGAACTCGTAGTGGCCGCGCCAGAAGAAGGATTTGCCGGCGACCCGCTCGATGTCGTCGGTGACGACGCCGCGGCCTTCGAGGACCTCGAACTGCTCGGGCCCGAAGTCCTCGCCGACCGGGCCGACCGGCCGCACCTCGGTGAAGAAGCTGGCGGCGAGCGAGAAATGGACGGCGGCGCCGCCGAGCATCCGCTCGCGCTCCCCGAACGGGGTCTTGACGGCATCGAAGGCGATCGAGCCAACCACGGTGAGTGACATGCGGCGAACAGTATCCGTAGGATCGCGGTGATGAGTCGCAGGGCTTTGGTGACGGTCTTGGCCGCGGCGATCGCGCTTGCCGTCGCGATTCCGGCCCTGGCCGATTCCGGCACCAGCGCCAGGACCGCGAGCGTGCACCGCCTCTCGAAGCGAGCGCTGGCGAAGGCGAAGGTGGCGCTGCGGCTCTCACGCGGGGCGAAACGGACGGCGCACCGGGCGGCAAGCACGGCGACGGTGGCGCAGAGCGCTGCGGTCGGCGCGGTGAAGACCGCCGTGAGCGCCGGCGAAAAGGCCGCCGTCGCCGCCCGCCAGGCCGAAGAAGCGAAGGGAGTGGTGGCCTCGGCCCGGCCGCAGGCCGGCTTCGCCGCCGCCGAGGTCGCGACCGAATCGGAAAGCTTCGTCAAGCTCGACGGCGGGCCCGCGGTGACGCTGACCGTGCCGCAGTCCGGCCTGATCCAGGTCTGGGCGCAGGCGACCCTCGGCGGGGAAGGCGCCGTGGCGCTCTTCGAGGACGGCAAGCCGATGCCGGGCCAGGGCTGCGAACCCAGTCCTGGCCCCGAAGCGCCGCTGTTCGCGGCGCCGGGCTCGTCGTCCGGGTCGGGCGAAACGTTCACGATCGGCACCCCGGCCGACCTCAGCTGCGGCAGCTTCGGCCCGCCCGGTCCGGTCCTCTTCCAGACCGCGCCCGGTCGCCACGAATACGAACTCCGCTACGCCTCCTGCGGCTGCGAACCGCCGCTGGCCAAAGCCACCTTCTCCCAGCGCCGCCTGGTCGTCCAGCCGCTGCCGTGAAAGAGCCGCTGCCGTGAAAGCGATCCAGATCCAGAAGTTCGGCGGGCCCGAGACCTTTCAGTACCTCGACCTGCCCGACCCCGAGCCCCGGGACGGCGAGACCCTGGTCGAGATCTCCCGGGTCGGGGTCAACTTCGCCGACACCCACGCCACCCGCAACGACTACCTCGCCGCCCAGGAGTTGCCGCTGATCCCCGGCGCCGAGGTCAGCGGCCGCAGCGCCGACGGCCGCCGCGTCGCCGCCCTGCTCGGCAGCGGCGGCTACGCGCAGAAGGTCGCGGTCCCGACCGCCAACCTCGTCCCCCTTCCCGACGCGGTCGACGACGAGCAGGCGGCGGCGATCCTGCTGCAGGGGCTGACGGCGATGGCGCTGGTCGAGCGCTGCGCCCGGGTCGGGGCCGGCGAAGCGATCGTCGTCGAGGCCGCCGCCGGCGGCACCGGCACCCTCGCCGTGCAGCTGGCGAAGCGCGCCGGCGCCCGGGTGATCGGGCTCGCCTCGAGCGCCGAGAAGCGGGCCCTGGTCGAGCGGCTCGGGGCCGACGCCACCGTCGACTCGCGCGCCGCGAACCTCGGCGAGGCGATCCGCGCCGCCAACGGCGGCGCGCGGGTCGACGCCGTCCTCCACATGAGCGGCGGCGCCGCCTTCGACGAGGAGATGGACGTGCTGGCTCCGCTCGGCCGCATGGTCGTCTTCGGGATCGCCTCTCGCGAGCAGCGCGAGGTCTCCACCGCGACGCTCCTGCGGGGGTCGAAGACGGTGGTCGGCTTCTGGCTCGCGCACCTGCTGGCGCGGCCCGATCTGGTCGCGCCGATGATCGGCGAGCTGATGGCGGCGGTCGCCGCGGGCGAGCTGACGGCTACGATCGGTGAGACCTACCCCCTCTCGGAGGCGGCGCGGGCGCACGAAGACCTAGTCGCCCGCCGCACCACCGGCAAGCTCCTGCTCGACCCCTCTAGATAGATCGGCACCGCCTCTTCATGACCGCATTCAAAGACCTTGGCCTCTCGCCCGCGATCCAGCAGGCGCTCGACGAGCTCGGCTTCGTCGAGCCCTCGCCGATCCAGGAGGAGGCGATCCCCGAGCTGCTCGCCGGCCACGACGTGATCGGCCAGGCCCAGACCGGGACCGGCAAGACGGCCGCCTTCGGGCTGCCGCTGCTCCAGTACCTCGACCCCGAGGACCCCGAGGTGCAGGCGATCGTCCTCACCCCAACCCGCGAGCTCTGCATCCAGGTGACGCAGGCGCTGCGCTCCTACGCCGAGCACCTCGAGGTCGAGGTCGTCGCCGTCTTCGGCGGCGCCCCGATCCGCTCGCAGCAGTCGCAGCTGCGCTCCGGCGCCCACGTCGTCGTCGCCACCGTCGGGCGGATGATGGACCTGATGTCGCGGCGCTCGCTGGTCCTGACCGCGGCCCGGTTCGTCGTCCTCGACGAGGCCGACGAGATGCTCGACCTCGGCTTCATCGAAGACGTCGAGAAGATCCTGCGGATGTGCCCGAGCGGTCGGCAGACGGCGCTCTTCTCGGCGACGATGCCGCCGCCGATCAAAAAGCTGGCCGAGGGCTACATGTACGACCCGGTCACGGTCCGGATCACGCCGAAGACGCTCACCGTCGACGCGATCCAGCAGGCCTTCGTCGAGGTGCCGGCGCGGGAGAAGGCCTCGCGCCTGGTCGAGATCTTGAGGATCGAGGAACCGGAGCAGGCGATCATCTTCACCCGCACCAAGATCGGCGCCTCGCGCCTGGAGCGGACGCTGAAGGACAAAGGCCTCGACGTCAAGGCGCTGCACGGCGACATGAGCCAGGGCTCTCGCGACGGGGTGATGATCGCCTTCAAGGACCACCGGGTGAAGCTGCTGGTGGCCACCGACATCGCCGCCCGTGGGCTCGACGTCGAGCACGTCACCCACGTGATCAATTATGACGTGCCGAACTCCTCGGAGACCTACGTCCACCGCATCGGCCGCACCGGCCGGGTGGGGCGGACCGGCCGCGCGATCACCTTCGTGACGCCGGAGGAGCGCGACGAGATCGGCCGCATCGAGCGCGACGTCAACACCTCGATCGGCGAGTGGGAGACGCCGGAGGAGCGGCTCGAGCACGCGCCCCGGCCGCGCCGGCGCGAGCGCCGCCGGGAGCGCGAGGCGCGCGAGCCGGAGAAGGTGGCGGCAGGTGGCGACGGCGATCGCGGCGGCAACGGCGACGCGGCGAAGGCCGACCGCGACGCGGCGGCCGATGCCGACGGTGACGGCGGCAAGAACGGCAAGAAGACCACCAAGCTCTTCGTCAACCGCGGCGAGCGCAGCGGCATCGACGAGGAGGACCTGCGCTGGGCGCTGCGCGAGGGTGCGGTGCTGCCCGACGAGGCCGTCCACGACGTCCGCGTCCTCCACCGCTTCTCCTTCGTCGAGGTCGACCCCGACCAGGCCGAGCGCACGGTCGAGTTCCTCGACGGCACCAAGCTGAAAGGCAAGGAGATCCGCCTCGAGGTCGCCCGCAGCTGAGGGACGCCCGCTTATCCTCCGTGTCGTGACCGCGGTCAGGCCCACCGCACGAACCGAAGATCTCTCCGACCTTGCTCTCACCGACCGTGAGCGGCGCGTGGTCGAACGCCTGCTGGGCTGGTTGCGGGCGGAGATCGGCGACGAGCTGTTGGCGGTCTGGCTCTTCGGTTCGCGGGCGCGAGGTGACGCCGACCCCACCGAGGCGGATCCGGATCTTCTTCATCCAGGAGGTCGACCGCGACAAGCTCGTCCTCTTCGGTGACGGCCTCGAAGAAGCGGGGCAGCCGTGAGCCAGGCGGAGCGCTACGTGACCGGCGCCGCGGACTTCATCGGCGCGGTCGAGCGGATGCTCGACGCAGGCTGACCCCGCTCAGACCCCTACGGTCAGCGGCAGGCGGGTGCCCTGGCCGCCGCTTTCGCGGGTGCTGATCACGAGGCCGAGCTTGTGGGTGCGGCCTTCGCGGATGTGGGCGAGGAGCTTCGGCGTGCTCGCCAGCGCCGGGAAGCCGATCTTCACGTTCACGGCAGGCTGCGGAGAGCCCAGGCGGATGCGAATCGTCCCTGGGGTCGAGGTCGCGGTGAACTTCAGCTTCTGGTCGTTCTCGGCACGGACGACGATGGCCGCCGCCAGCACCTGCTTTTCCTGGGCGACGGTGAGCGCGGGAGGCAGCTCGAGGGTGAGGTTGGTCAGCGTTGCGCCTTCGTGCGCCGCCAGCGAGAAGGTCAGCCGCGGCTTCCCCGTGCGCGCGCCACGCAGGTGGGCGTGGCTGACCTGCGCCGGGGTCGGGGTCGCCGTCGGTGGCGGTGGGGAGGGGGTTGGCGTGGCTTGGCCCGTGCCGCTCGCCGGGATCACAGGATTGGCCAGCGCGCAGAGCGAGGCCGCGAGGGCGATGCCGCGTGGCGTCCCCAGGCCGCTCGCCATGTCGTAGCCGGGCGCGGCCGGGAAGGGGTCGGTTTCGGAGCGGCGGCTCGTCGTCGGGCGGCCGCCAGGGCGAGGCCCGGTGACGTCGCGGAAGTCGGCCGCGTAGGCGGTCGCGCCGATCGCGTAGAGCGCCGGGTTGGCGAAGCCGATGGGGTGGCCGCCGCAGGCCGGGAGCGCGTCGGTGAGGGCCGCGAACGCCGCCCAGAGTGGAGCGGCGGCGCTGGTGCCGCCGTTCGTTTCCCAGGCGCGGTCGGCGTGGATCACGTAGCCGGTCTCTACCGCCGCGTCGGCCGAGACGTCGGGGACCTGGCGGCAGTAGCCCACCGCGAGACCGCAGGGGGCGCCGCTGGAGAGCGCGCCGACGACGCCGAGGCCGGGCGCCGCGCCCAGCTGATAGCCCGGCATCGGGAAGACTTCGGAGCGCCCGCCCCCGCCCGCGCCCCAGCTCGGCATCTCGTTCCAGAGATAGTCGGTGGTGGCGGGCCCGGTCGGTTCCTCCATCCGCGTGCCGCCGACGTCGGTCGAGAACGGATCGCTGCCGGGGAAGTCCACCGCCAGTTCTTCGTCTTCACCCGGTCCTCGTTCTTCGTCGCAGTCGGTCGAGCCGTAGTCGCCCGCGGCGACGAAGAAGGACTGGCCCTGGGCGGCCGCCTCCTGCAGGAGGGTATTGACGGAGGCCAGTTCGGGGCCGCCCTGATAGTGCTCGCAGATGCCCCAGGAGCTTGACATCACCTTGGCGGTGTCTTCGCCGACGAAGGCGGAGAGGATCCGTGCCTCGCCACCGTTGTCATTTTTCGTCTGGTAGACGATCACGCGCGCACCCGGCGCGAGGCTCGCGATCTGCTCGATGTCCATCGCCGCCTCGCCGTCTTCGCCCATTTCGACCGGGGGTTTGCCGACCGTCACGGTGTCGACTTCGACCTGGGTGCCGTAGCACGCTTGGAAGGCATCGATGTCTTCGGTGAAGAAGGGTTCGAGCTCAAGCAGGGCGACGGTCTGGCCGGCGCCGAAGTCACCGGCGGCGTAGAAGGCGGGCAGGCCGTAGGCGTTGGCGATCCGGTCCGCCGTGTTGCCGTGATGGGCTTCGCCGTATTCGAGCGCCGCGGTGCAGGGCTGCGGGCCCCCGGTGGGAACGGGAGCGGCGACCGCGGGCGTGACGGGGGACGCGTCGGTCGTGACGCCGCCGGCGTGCGGCGCGAGCGGGTTCCGGGCGCCGTCGGCGCGGTGCAGTTCGTGCAGATCGTCGAGGCCGATCACGCCTTGGACGTAGGGCGCCGCGGCGGCGGCCACCTGCGGGGCGCTGCGGTTGGCGAAGGCGATGCGGCCGGACGCGGTCTCGACGCGGGAGATCGGGATGGCGAAGGCGGCTTCGGCTTCGGCGACGGTCGCGGCGACCGGCAGCGAGAGGCCGTTGGCGCTCGGCGCGCCGACTTCGAGGCCGCGGGCGGCGAGGGCGCTGCGCACGGTCGCGATCTGGGACGGGGTGGGGCCGAAGCGGGCGGCGAACTGGGGCACCGAGAGGTACTTGCCGTAGACCGGGGAGCCCGGCGTCGCGACTTCTTCGGCGAAGCGTTCCAAAGCCGCCGGGTCGCGCGGTTCGAGCGCGACGTAGAGGTCGAGCTCACGTTCCGGCGCGATCGTGCCGGCGACGCTCGCGCCTTCCGGCAGCTCGGGCGCTTCGCCGATCCGCACGCCGCTGCTCGCGGCACCGGTGGGCGCCGCCACATATGCGAGCGCGACCAAGGAGAGGGAGAGGGCGACGAAGGCGCGAGCGAGCCGCATCGCCGTGATTATCCACGCCAGGGGAACGGCTCTTGGGCGGCCGGCGCCCCGCGGTCGACCCCCCGGTTGATGGGCCGAAAACTAGTCCCTATAGGAGAGTCCTCGGCCCACCGACCTCGGGGCGCACCGTCCGCTCCTCTATGCGCTATCCGCATAGAGGAGCAAGGTGGTTCGGCGGAAGTGCGCCGTCAGGCGGCTTTCTCGGTCAGTTCGGCGACCGCGCCGAGCAATAGGTCGAAGTCGATCGGCTTGGTCACGTAGCCGCTGATCTCGAGGTCGGTGGGCGCGTCGGCGTCGCTCGGGTCCTGGTGGGCGCTGACGATCAGGGCCGGGGTCTCGACGCCGGCGGCGCGCAGCTCGCGCAGCGCGTCGATGCCCGATTTGCGCGGCATCATCGCGTCGAGCAGGAGGATGTCGGGGCCGTCGGTGGCCGCGGGATCGATCAGATCGGTGACCTCCTGGCCGTCGGCGGCGGTCTCGACTTCGTAGCCCGCCAGCTCCAGGCGGGTCCGCATCAGCAGCAGGATCGTCTCGGAATCGTCGGCGACCAGGACTGTGGTCATCGCGGGCCCTCCGCGATCGCGCGGGGACCCACCGGCGGCTGCTCGACCGACCCGGCCGGGGCCGGCGGCAGGGTCACGGTGAAGGTCGAGCCGCGGCCGACCTCGGAGTCGACCGCGATCGAGCCGCCGTGCAGCTCGACCAGCGACTTGGCGATCGCCAGGCCGAGGCCGGTGCCGCCGACCCGCTGGGTCAGGCCGGCGTCGCCACGGACGAAGCGCTCGAAGATGTGCTCCATCTGGGCAGGTGGTATGCCGGGGCCGTCGTCGGTCACGTCGATCACCACTGCATCACTCGCTACCCGCGCCGTCACCTCGATAGACGCTCGTTCGGGCGAGTACTCATGCGCATTCGTAACCAGGTTCACCAATATTTGGCGAATTCGGTCTGGCTCGGCTTCGATGAGAGGGAGATTGGGATCGATCTTCTCAGTAAGCGATTGTTCAGAAGACTCGGTCTGTGCTCGCATCGTCCGCACGACGTCCTCGATCAGCGGCGCCAGCCGCACGGGCTGCGGCCGGATCGCCAGGCGACCCGCGTCCGAGCGCGCCAGGTCGAGCAGATCGTTCAGCAGTCGAACAAGATGGCGGCAGTTGTCGAGGATGATCTCGACCGTCTCCACCTGCCTCTGGGTCAGCGAGTCGCGCTCCATCATCAGGAGCTCGGCGAAGCCCTGCACCGAGGTGAGCGGGCTGCGCAGCTCGTGCGATGCCGTGAGTACGAACTCGTCTTTCATCCGGTCGAGCTGGTCGCGCTCCGAGGCCTCCAACTCGAGCTCCGCCGCCATCTCGTTGAAGGCCTTGCCGAGCGTCGCCGTCTCCGCCGGTCCACCGACCTCGACCCGGGCCGAGCGGTCGCCCGCCGCCAGCCGTCCGGCCGCGGCGACGAGGTCCTCGAGCGGCCGGCGCATCGCCTGAGTCAGTCCGACGAAGCGGAGCAACGCCCCGATCAGGCCCGCGACCAGCCCGGCGCCGACCAGGATCACGGTGTTGCGCGTGTCGTCGTAGATCGTGCTCCGCAGCGCTTCGCGCTTCGCTTCTTCGCGGGCGATCACCGCCCGCGCCGCCTTCGGCGCGACGCCTTCGCCGAGCCGCGCTCGCGCCGCCATCTCCACCTGGTAGGAGCGTTCGATCGAGCTCTCGTAATCCTGGCGCTGGGCGATGAAATGGCCGACGCCGATCACTGCTCCCGCCGTGACCACGGCAAAGGCGATCGCAAAGCCGATCCGCAGGCGGTTGGCAAGCGATGGGCCGAGGCGGCGGTCCCTGCGTGAATATGCTTGCGCGGCTATGGGGGACGAGGCTACAGGCCGCGCCGACGACTCCGCGGCCGCGGTGGACGGGATCGACGCCGCCGGGATGGCGGCCTGGTTCGCCGCCCACGTGCCCGGCGCGCGGCAGCCGCTCGCCTACGAGCGGATCGCGGGCGGCCACTCCAACCTCACCTACCGGGTCACCGACGCGGCGGGCAAGGAGTGGGCGCTGCGCCGGCCGCCGCTCGGCAGGACCCTTTCCTCGGCCCACGACATGGGGCGTGAGCACAAGGTGGTCTCGGCGCTCGGCGGGACCGCGGTGCCGGTGGCGCCGGTGGTCGGCCTCTGCGAGGACGATTCGGTGAACGGGGCGCCCTTCTACGTGATGGAGTTCGTCCGCGGGCCGGTGCTGCGCGGGGTGAGCGAGGCCGAGGCGGCCTTCCCCGACGAGGGCGACCGGCGCGAGATCGGCATGCGCGTCGCCGATACCCTTGCCCAGGTCCATGCCGTCGACCCCGATGCGGTCGGGCTCGGCGACCTCGGCCGCAAGGAGGACTACGTGGCGCGGCAGCTGCGCCGCTGGTACGGGCAGTGGGAGAAGTCGAAGACGCGCGAGCTGGCGGCGGTGGACCGCGTCCACGACCGGCTGGCGGCGCGGATCCCGGCCCAGGAGGGCGCCTCGATAGTCCACGGCGACTACCGCCTCGACAACATGATCCTGAGCGACTCCGGCGAGGTCGCCGCGGTGGTCGACTGGGAGCTCTGCACCCTGGGCGACCCGCTCGCCGACGTCGGCACGCTGATGGCCTACTGGCCGGAGCGCGGTGACGAGCAGATCAGCATCGGCATGCCCGCCAACCTGGCGCCCGGGTTCCCCACCCGCGCGGAGATCGCCGCCCGCTATGCCGAGGCTTCGGGCCGCGACCTCGCCGAGCTCGACTTCTTCCTCGCCCTCGGCTACTGGAAGCTGGCGATCATCCTCGAGGGCGTCTATGCCCGCTACGCCGCCGGCGGCTACGGCAAAGGGGGCTCCGACTCCGGCTTCGAAGAGTTCGCCCGCCTGGTCGCCCGCCTCGCTGAGACCGCCGAAGCGGTCGAGGCGCGCAGCTGAGCGGCCGGCGCCGCTGCACGACGACGCTCGTTCGTCCGCCGAGGTTGACGCGCTCGGCGCGCGCTGAAAGTGTCGGATCGCTTTCCTTTCCATTCAACTGGGCCCCGTGCGGGTCCGTCTTGTCAAGGAGCCTCAGGTGAACAGAATTCGCAAGCGACTCACGTACGCGAACGTGATGTCGACGGTGGCCGTTTTCTTCGCGATCGGCGGTGCGACCGCATTGGCGGCCGGTCAGCTGGCGAAGAACTCGGTCGGTCCCAACCAGATCCAGAAGAACGCCGTCACCACCGGCAAACTCGCGGCCGAAGCGGTGAAGGGCGGGAAGTTGGCGCAGAACTCGGTCGCCACCAATCGCCTCCGCGAAGGCGCGGTCTCGGCATCGAAGCTTGCCAACGGGGCGGTCGGACCCCAGCAGCTCGCTCCGAACGCGGTGACGGCCACGGCGCTCGCCAACAACGCGGTGACGACGCAGAAAGTCAACAAAGCCGCGATCAACACCGAAAAACTGGCGGCGGCCTCCGTCAACACCGAAAAGCTGGCGGCAAACGCGGTCAACGCCGAAAAGATCGCCAACACCTCGGTGACCGCAACCAAGCTGGCGGCGAACGCGGTGACCACCGAAAAGATCGCCGATGGCGCCGTGACCGCGGGCAAGCTGAACGTCAACATCCGTACGGAAAACACCGCAATCGGTCCAGAAAGCGTCGGTCTGGCCAGTGCCGCATGCCTGAATGGCGAAAAGCTGATCGGGATCGGCGAGGCGTGGGCGCCCCCAAGCCCCTTGAACTCGATCGAAGCGCAGTTCTACTTCGGCACCACCGCGTTCGTCCGCGCCCATAACGGCACGGCCGCGGCCAACACGATCAGCGTCCAGGCCGTCTGCCTGGGTTAGTCCTCGCGGTTCGTCGACTTGCGCCGGGGCCGGCCACCGGTCGGCTCCGGGCGCAGGTCACCCACCTACCAGAGCACCGCGACCTCGTAGCGGCGCATCGCGCCGTCGCCACTGAGGAGGGTGAGGCCGTCGATGTCGGCTTGGGCGACGAGCAGGCGGTCGAACGGGTCTTGGTGGTGCATCGGCAGCGTCGCGACGCGGTCGGCATGGTGGGCGGTGATCGGCAGAAGATCCACTCCCGCCTGCTCGAGGCGGACGAGGAGATCGGCGGGCGCGTCGAGCTTGCCGAGGCGACGCTTGATCGCAACCTCCCAGATCACGACCGCGCTGATCAGGAGCTCGTCCTTGCCGTCGCCGATCGCCTGCTTTGCCCGTTTACCGATGCGCTCCGGTTCCCCCGCCATCCACCAGAGGACGACGTGGGTGTCGAGCAGGAGCGTCAGGACTCGATGCCGAGCGACTCGGCCAGGTCGGGCGGCAGCTCGTCGAAGTCATCCGCGAACTTGACCCGTCCTTGCCAGGCACCGGCGAGGGCCGCGAAGCCGTCGCCCCTCTTGGCGGCGACCAGTCGAGCTGCCGGCTCGCCACGGCGGGTGATGACGATCTCCTCGCCGCCTTCGGCGCGCTCGACCAGCTTCGACAGCTGGGTCTTGGCCTCATGCATCCCTACGCGCACCATGGGGAGAAGATAGCAGTATCTAGCTAGATATCTAGCTAGACTATCCGTCGAAGACTGACGACCGCTCTCTCGTCGGCCGGATCGATCCTCTCCAGGGCGTCGATACCGTCGAAAGCGCGGTCCGTGGTCAGGATTGCGTCCCCAGGTTCGACCGGGTGCCACCAGACAAGCTGCACATAATTCCTGCTGTGGTTTGCGTGGCGCGGCCTCACACCATCCGCGCCGGATGCGGCGGCTCCAGCGCCTCGCCGCTCGCTTCGGTCTCGGCGCGCTTGGACCAGCGATTCAGCTCGCGGCGGGCGAGGACCATCTTGTGGACCTCGTCGGGGCCGTCGGCGAGCCGCAGCATGCGGCTGAAGCGCCACATCGGGGCGAGCGGCGTGTCGTCGGTCATGCCGAGGCTGCCGTGGATCTGGATCGCCCGGTCGAGCACGTTCATCACCATGTTCGCGGCGACGACCTTGATCGCCGAGATCGACTGGCGGGCGGCGCGCTTGCCCTCGGTGTCCATCTTCCAGGCGGCGTAGAGGGTGAGCAGGCGGGCCTGGTCGATTTCCATCCGCGAGGTGGCGATGTCCTCCTGGACGAACTGCTTGTCGGCCAGCGGGCCGCCGAAGGCGTGGCGTTCGTTGGCGCGCCGGCACATCATCTCGTGGGCGCGCTCGGCGGTGCCGATCGCCCGCATGCAGTGGTGGATGCGGCCGGGGCCGAGGCGATCCTGGGCGATCGCGAAGCCGGCGCCGCGCTCGCCCAGCAGGTTGGCCTTGGGGACGCGGCACCCGGTGTAGCGGATCTCGCAGTGGCCGGGGCCCTTGTCGTGGCCCATCACCGGGATCGGTCGCACCAGCTCGTAGCCGGGGGTGTCGGTCGGCACGCAGATCATCGAGGCGCGCGCGTAGGGGGGCGCCTCCGGGTCGGTGACGACCATCGCGATCGCCAGCTCGGCCCCGACCGCGCCGCTCGTGTACCACTTGTGCGCGTCGATCACCCACTCCTCGCCGTCGAGGACGGCGCGGCCTTGGAGCAGGGTCGGGTCGGAGCCCGCGACCTCGGGCTCGGTCATCGAGAAACAGGAGCGGATGCGGCCCTCGAGCAGCGGCTCGAGCCAGCGCTCGCGCTGCTCCTCGGAGCCGTGCTCGGCGAGGATCTCCATGTTGCCGGTATCGGGGGCGGAGCAGTTGAAGGCCATCGGCGCGACCATCGGGCTGCGGCCCATCTCCTCGCAGAGGAGGCCGTACTCCCAGTTCTTCAACCCCGGGCCGAAGCGCTCGTCGGGCATGAAGAGGTTCCAGAGGCCGGCCGCGCGGGCCTTCTCGCGGATCGCCACGAGGTCGGCCGGGTAGGGGACGCCGGGGCCGACCTCGGTGTCGAGCGCCACGGTCAGCTCGCGCTCGGCCGGGTAGATCTCGGCGTCGATGAAGTCGAGCACGCGCTCCCGCAGCGCGACGACCTCCGGGGTCGGTGCGAAGTCCATCTCTTCCCTCCTGCTCGTGGCCCTGGTCGGGCGAATCTAGTTCATCGTCGCCGGTAGCGGGCGAAGAGCTCGGAGCCCTCCGCCAGCAGCCAGGCAAGCTCCAGCTCGGTGACCGCGGGGAGGGGGCCTTCGAGGATCGACGGGCCGGCGCCGACCAGTTTCGGCGCGATCGTGAGGAAGAGCTCGTCGGCGAGCCCCGCCGCGTGCAGCTGGGAGTGGAGGTGCGGGCCGCCCTCGCAGAGGAGGCCGCGGACGCCGTGGTCGGCGCGCAGGCGGCGCATCGCCACGGCCAGGTCGACGCGGCCGTCGGGTTCGCGGACCACCTCGACCGGGGTCGCGGTCGCCGGCGGCTCGTTCTCGGCGTCGGCGGTGAGGATGAGGACGCGGCCGCCCCCGGCGGTGAAGAGGGGCGCGTCCCAGGGGAGGTCGAGGCCGCCGACGAGCACCATCAGCGGGTCGCCGGGGAGGCCGAGGGATTCGCGCCGCTCGCGCTTCGCCGGGTCGCCGATGATGCGGCCGTATCGCTCCACCCGCATCGTCCCGGCGCCGATCATCACCGCGTCGAAGCGCTGGCGCAGCCCGACCAGCATCGCCGTGTCGGCAGCGGAGCCGATCGGGCCGGAGCGGCCGTCGATCGCGGCGCGGCCGTCCAAGGTGGTGGCGAAGTTGAGGGCTAGGTGGGGGCGGTTGGCGGGCGGGTCATCCCAGGGCCGGTATGCGTCGAGCTGCTCGGCGACCGAGGTCGCGCCGGGGTCGGGGGCGAGCCGTTGCACCGGTCAGACCCTAGAGGGGTGCGTGGGCGGGGCCGTGCGGCGCCGCGCCGCGGGCGGGCTCGCTCAGGAATAGTCGTTCCAGCCGCTGAACTCGCGGCCGGCGAACTTCTGCAGCTCGGGCACTTCCTCGGCGAAGCGGCCGCGCAGGGTCTCGACCAGGTCGTCGGGGAGGACCGGCTTCGGCGCGCTCGGTTTGTCGGGGTCGTGGACGACCTTCTCGACCACCCAGCGCAGGCGCTCCGGCAGGCGGTCGAAGTTGCGGTCGAAGGAGCGGAAGCCCGGCAGCTTGATCAGCTTCTCCATGAACTGGTATTTGTCGCCCGACTTGGCCGCCGACTTCTCCCACTCGCGGTCGAACTGCTCGGAGGTGAAGCTCTCCTCGACGCCCGCGTAGGCGAAGGCCTTGCGCATCGTCCCGTCGCGGTCGGCCTGCAGCTCCTCCTGGGTGATGACCTCGATCTGGGCGCGGTCGAAGCGCTCGAGGTAGGGCTGCAGCTGCATCCAGTAACGCGAGCGGTTGACGTACTGGGTGTCGGGGTTGGAGAGCACCTCGACCATGTCGCGGGTCTCGTAGCCGGCGCCGGTCGCGTGGACCCAGTGGCTGAGGATGCGCTTGATCGGGTCGCGCACCATGTAGATCAGCTTGGCGTCGGGGCAGTGGGTGCGGATGCGCTCGGCGACGCCGTCGTAGCGGGGCAGGTTGGTGTAGTGCGGGGAGGACTCGCCGCGGACCTTGAAGCGGTCGTCGAAGCGGCTCGCGTACCAGTCGAGCCCGAGGTCCCAGTTCAGCTCGGTGACGAAGAAGTTCAGCTCCTTCGGCTTCGACATCTGGATCTCCGGATGGAGGCCGAGGTAGTGGTGGATGCTGGTCGTGCCGCACTTGAGGCCGCCGATGATGATCAGGTTCGGCATCGCCGCGTGGGCTTTGCGGCGGCGGCGGTGGGCGCTTTTGCGGTCGGCCGTATAGCGCTCGCGGGCGCGGGCGCACATCGCCTCGTCGGCGGGGTCGGGCGGCAACTGGGGCGGCAAGATGTGCGTGTCGGTGTCCGGCACGAGCGTGGCATTCTAGCTGTGATGCCGGTTTCCCTCGTTCAGATGCCGAGCGCCGACCTCGGGTCGAGCCTCGGACACTTCTTCAACGCGACCACCGAATTCTTCCGCCACCTCTCGGAAGTGCGCTGGGACCAGTTCGGTTTGGCGCTGCTCTGCCTGCTGGCGATGCAGCTGGCGCGCGCCTGGGCGTGGCGCAACGTGCTGACGGCGGCCTACCCGGAGAAGCGGATCAGCTTCACCCAGCTCGCCGCGGCCTACCTGGCAGGGGCGGGGATCAACGCGATCATCCCGGCCCACGCCGGCGACGTAACCAAAATCTTCCTGGTCAAGCGCCAGATCCCGGACTCCTCCTATCCGGCCGTCACCTCGTCCTACATCGTGCAGACGGTCTTCGACACCTCGGTCGGGATCCTGGTGCTGCTCTACGCGATCAGCCAGGGCCTCTTGCCGCCGCTGCCCGAGCTGCCCCACCTGCCGGCCTTCGAGGTCTCCTTCTGGGCCAACCATCCGAAGACGCTGGCGATCACGATCGGCGTCCTCCTGGTCCTGCTGATCGTCGCGGTCTGGTACCTGAACCAGCGGGTGCGCCGGTTCTGGGCGCGGGTCAAGCAGGGGCTGGTGATCCTCACCCGGCCGCGCGACTACCTGAAGCAGGTCTTCGCCTGGCAGGGGGTCGGCTGGCTCTGCCGCTTCGCCGCCTTCTGGTTCTTCCTCGAGGCCTTCGGGCTGGAAGGATCGATCGGCAACGTGATGCTGGTGATGAGCGTGCAGGCGATCGCCAACATCGTGCCCTTCACGCCCGGCGGGGCGGGTGCCCAGCAGGCGCTCCTGGTGGCGACCCTGAGCGGGCCCTCGCGCGCGGCGGTCCTCTCCTTCTCGGTCGGGACGCAGATCGCGATGGCGGCCTGGTCGGTGGTGCTCGGATTCGGTGCGATCCTGCTCGTCTTCCGCACCACCGACTGGCGCGGCCTGATCCGCCAGGCCCAGGAGGACGCCGACCGCGAGGACAGCGGCGGCCCGGACGGCGGCGGAGCGGCGGGCGAGGCCCCGACCCCAAGCTCGGCGTAGCGGCGGTAACGGGCGCGGCGCGTTCGGGTACGTGGCCAGGTGAACATCAATGCGCGCATCGCGGTAACCGCGGCGTCGGGTGTGGCGTTCGGACTGTTCTCCTGGCTCGCCCGGCAGGAGGTGTCGCCGTCGCCCACCGTCCATGCGGTCGCGACCTCGGCTCCGGTGCTGATCGCGCTCGGGCTGCTCGTCATCCTGCTGCCGTTCATCGTCGCCCGTTGGTGGGTCGTCCTCTCCTTGGCCGGGCCGGTTATCGCGCTGGGGATCATGCAGGCGGCGGGGGCCACGTTCGAAGAACTGGACGGCCGGACCGCCCCGCTGAACCGCGTGACGGTCTTCTGGCTCGTGTCGTTGGCAGCGATCATGCTGGTCCTCTGGGGCGCAGCCGTCGTAGTTCTTCGTTCAGCTCGGTGAACCAACTTCGGACCCCCGCCGAAGCCGGAGTTGTTTTCGAAGATGCCGTGGACAGGCTTGATCCCTCCGTCACGGAGTCGAATCAGGCAGAGCGCCGGGTTGATCTTCCAGCGGCCCAGTTCGAACCTCTCGATCTCGCTCCAGCCGACGGAGTAATGGCTGAACGGATTGCTCACCTCGACTCCGGTGGGGGTCGAGATCAACTTTGCCTGGCCGACTCGAAGTGCGCCGACGATGACGATTCCGCATCCCGCGACGGCGGCGACCTTGCCGGCGAGCGACGACCCCGAGAGCAGGCCACCGACGCCGATGAACAGGGTGACGACCGCCACGCCGGCAGCCGCGACCACCTGGGACTGGGACTGGAACGTCTGCCTGTGCATCGTCCCTCGTATCGGTTCTGGAGTCCCTCGCCTCGATCGCACCGGCCTATGCCCTGTCCCTAAGGACCTATCTCGGCAGGGACGGCACCCCTGGACACGGCCCAGGACGGCGCGGATGCGGCCCCGTCGCGGGTCCCACATGGCGCCGCCATGCGGAACCCGCGCCGTCACCGCCCCGCTTGGTCCTGAACCGTCCCGGTGGCACCCTCCCTACCGGGATAGGTCCTAACTGGACCAGCCGGGGTAGCGGGGGTCGACCTGCCACCGCCAGGGCGGCGTTTCGTCGGCGGGGAAGTCGTAGTGGTCGCGGCCGGGGAGGGTCTCGAGCGGGACGAGGATCGGGTCCTGGGTGACGAGCAGCTCGGTGCCCGCGGCGGTGGCGATGTCGGCGGCGGTTGCGGTGCGGCGGACGGCCCGCCAGCCGAGCGTCGGCCGGTACTCCCAGAAGATCAGCTCGACCGATCCTTCGGAGCGGCGGTGGTCGAGGAGCTGGGTGAAGTCGGTAGTGCGACGGTTGGAGGCGGTGAGATGGGGGCCCGCGGCGACGGCGCAGCTCTCGTGGCGGCAGCGGCGGAAATCGACCGGGACGAGCGGGAGCCCGCCGGGGCCGGGCAGCGCCTCGGGCGGCGGGGCGAGCGCCCGGGCGAGGCGGGCGAGCGCCCGGCCGTAGGCGGGCACCAGCGGATCGTGGCGACAGGCGTCGGGCAGGTGCGGGGCGCAGGCGATCCGCCGGCCGATCGCTCCCGCCAGCTCCCGACCCGCTTTCACTTCGCCGCCACTCACGATCGCCGCCACCGCCGCGACGATCAGCAATGCGATCAGTGCCGCCAGGCCCGTGCTCTCGATCGTCGCCTGCCCGCGCTCGGTCGCGGCGGCTACCGCCGCAGATTGCCGCCCGCGCTCGGCCATCGCCGCCCGCGACGATCGGGGGAGGCGGTCCATGCCCCGCGGTCCATGCGCCCCGGCCTTTCTCCCTGCTTGCTCGTCCACCTCGCCGACGCTAGGCGGCCAAGTCGCACGTAGGGCGCGCAGAACGTGTCGAATGTAAATCGGCGAAGTGTCGGGTCTGCTTAGATCCACCCCATGGAGGGAAGCCCTTTCAACCTCTTCGGCGATCCCGACGAGTTCCGTGCCCGCATGGAGGAGCTCTCGGAGCAGATGCAGTCCTCGCAGCGCGTCGCCTGGGCCGACAACGCGATCAAGCTGGCGGTCGAGATGACCGTCGCCTCGATCGGGCGGCTCGACCTGAACGGCACCGCCGACGAGCAGGCGATGCAGGTCCGCGACGCGATCCGCGTCCTCTTCCCCGAGGCCGTGACGCTGGTCCGCGAGGCCCGCGAAGGCCTCAGCTAGTCGCCCGCCGCAGAGCCCGCGCCGCGGTCCGCCCGTCCGGGTCTCCGGCCCGTCCGGGTCTCCTACAGCAGCTCGAAGCGCAGATCGACCACCGTGCCGCGGCGGAAGAGTGCGCCCGCGAGCTCGATCCCGGCCGCGACGATCGCCGCCGGGATCGCCAGGACGATGCTGGCGAGGCCGTCGATCCGCCGCTGCCAGCGCTCCTCGGCGGGCGCCGCCTGTCCCGAGCCGAGGGCCGCCAGTGCCACGTTGTGCCCGAAGGTGACCGAGTTCAGCAGCGTCTGCCAGGTCAGCTTGAAGCTGGCGCCGGCGACCCAGCGCCGTCGGCGCACCACCTGGTCGCGGTCGGCCACCAGCCGACGCACGGCCTCGACCGTGAAGAGATAGTGGACGCCCGGTTCGAGGCCGGCCCAGCCGGCGCCGCCCAGCGAGCAGGAGAAGCTCGCCCGGTTGACGATCCGCGCTCGGTCCTGGTCGCCCAGCCGCTCGAGCGCGGTCCGTACCTCCGCGGCCCCCGCCGAGCCGCCGACGACGCCCAGGCCGCAGCTCTCGCAGCGTCGGACCGGCGCGCCGAGGCGCTCCTGCTCGGCCAACCAGCCGAACAGCGGCTCGCCGCAGACCGGGCAGGGGGGGTTGTCGGGGCCGGCTCCGGCCTCGAGCGGGACGACGGGGGTGCGCGTCAACTCATCCATGGGCTGTAGCGTACGGCCCCGTGCGAAAGGGCTCCCCGAGTTGAACCGCCGCAAAGCTGACCTCCTGGCCTGGGAGGCGCGCTGGAGCCTGCCGATCGGCATCGCGACCTTCGTCGCGGTGATCGTCCTGATCGTCTCCGCCGTGGTGATCTCGAGCGTCAACGGCTCGGGCGAAGCGGAAGTGCTCGAAGCGGCGTTTGCGCACTCCTCCTCGATCACGATCTCCTCGGTGCTGGAGGCGATCGGCTTCCTGATCCTCACCGCCCCGCTCTACTTCCTCTTCCGCGCCGCGCTCAACCGCTCTTCGGGGCGGATGAAAAGCCAGCTGGTCGGGGTGATCGTCGTCGCCCCGATCTTCTTCGCGATCAGCGGGGTGCTGAACGGCATCGCCACCAACGAAGCCGCCGAAACCTTCAACAAGGGTGAAGCGAAGTCGACGCTGAGCGCCGAAAAGGGCGCCGAAGAATGCCGTAACGAAGAACGCGAAAAGGGCGCGAAGGAATTCGGCGAAAAGTACGAATCGGGTGCGAGCCCGCTCAAAGACTGCGAAGCGACCGAACAGGAAGAAAGCAAGGCCGAAAACGCACTCAGCGAAGCGAGCATGCGCAACGCGGCGACCGGGTTTGGGCTGGCGGGGCGGATCGGCCTCGCCGTGGCGCTCGTCTACAGCTGCCTCTGGGCGATGCGGGTCGGGCTCCTGTCGCGCTTCTGGGGCTCCCTGGGGATGGCCCTCGGGATCGCCGCCCTCCTCCTCCTGGTCCAGTTCTCCCTGATCTTCTTCATCTACTTCGGCCTCCTCCTGGTCGGGAAATTACCCGGCGGGAGGCCGCCTGCGTGGGCGGCCGGCGAGGCGGTCCCGTGGCCGACTCCGGGTGAGCGGATGGCGAAAGAACTGGAACCGAAGGACGGCAGCGGACCGGATCCGGACGGCGGTGACGCGGCGAGGACCTCGTCGGCCGCGGAAGGGACGGAAGCGCCGGAACCAGATTCGGCGCCCGAACCGGACAGCGGCGGGTCATCCGGCAGCGGTCCGGCACGCAAGAAGCGCAAGCGGCGTAGCTGAGCGGCGCCTGCGGGCGCCCGGCGAGGGTCGGGCCGGGTAGGGCTGGCGCCCGAGCCGCATGGGTCCGGGCCGGACCGATCGGGGTTCCGGCGTCCCGGGAGTCCCGGAGGCGACCCGGGCAGGCTGTGGCCGCCTCCGAGACGCCCGGGACGGGAGGTCTTGCGGGGGGAAGCCTGCGCAGGGACGGGTGCATCACTCAAGGACCTGTGTGTGGAGTTTCGGTCCCACGGCGACCGAAACTCCACACACAGGTCCCCGACCGGTCGGGCGACGGGATACGAGGCGCCCTGCCGTCACGAAGACGCCGGGGACGTCACGGGGACGCCACGATCGCAGGGAAGGCGTGAGTCTTCACGGGGAGGTTCAGGGCCCCGGCTCGCGCTGCGTGGATCCACCACACCATGGTGGGGTCAGACCACGGTCACGTCTTCGTGACCGTGGAGGAAGCGTGGAACCCGTGACGTCTCCCTCACGTCACCCGCACACTTCCCGGCGTCTTCCTCACGGACCCCGCGGCACCCTCCCTCCGCTGTTCCTTATGCCGGAATGGTGGGCATAAGGAACAGCGGAGGGAGGACGGGGCGTGTCCGCCATCCCCCATGACCCGGCCTTCTCGGAGGCGGCCACAGCCTGCCCGGGCCGCCTCCGAGAAGGCCGGGTCCCTTTCAGCATCCGGGCGCCAGCCGGCACCGCCCCGAACCCCCGCTAGCCACCCCGCTGGGCGTCGAGCGCTGCGCGCTTTCGGTGCGTGCGGAGCTCGCTCATCATCCGCTCGAGGCGCGGCTCGGTCGAGTCGTCGACGTACTTCATCGCTGCCGCGACGCCAGGGTGGACGGCGGCGATCTGCTCGTGCATCGCCTGCGCCACCGCGCGGTAGGTGGGGTGGCCCTCGCGGCCGGAGCGCAGCTCGATCAGGTGCATGGCCTCGCGTGCGTTCAGGTCGAGCACGTAGCGGATGCGGAAGGCGAGGCTGAGGGCGTAGGGGGCGAGCTCGTCGAGCCCGGCGGCGGCGAGCCGCTCGTACTCGCTCTGGGAGATCTCCAGCGCCCGTTCGAATTCACCGCCGACGCCCGCCTCGCGCACCTCCTCGGGGACCCCGGCACCGAGGTCGGGGCCGAGCCGCTGCCACTGCACGGTGAGCAGGCGGTGACGCTGCAGGTCGCGGAAGGCGCCGTAGTCGGAGACGATCTCGAAGCGGTAGCGGAGCGCCTCGAAGCCGCGGCCGGGGCGGTGGCGGCGGTTGGCACGGTCACCGATGACGGCGGCGAGCAGTGCGCCGCGCTCCTCCTCATCGAGCACGTCGATCCGGGCGCGGATCTCCGGCTCGGGGACGGCGGCGGCCTCGAACAGGGAGGCGGCGAGGAGGTCGGCTTCCGAGCCCTCGACCTGGAGCAGCTCGACCGCGGGCGCCGGGTCGGCTTCCTCGCGGCGGCCGAGGCCGAGGCGCTCGACCCACTGCTCCGTCCCGGCACGGCGCGCCTGCAGGTAGGAGACCCACTCGCCGCCGCGGTCGGGGCGCTCGACCCGGGAGACGAAGCTCGGCATCACCTGCTGGAGCTCGGTGAGGATCATCGCGCCGAAGTCGCGCGCCTCCGGCAGCGGCGAGGCCATCAACCGCAGCAGCAGCTGCTCGTAGGCCTGGCCGGACGCGTAGATGCCGACGTGGCTGAGCGTCGCGGCGGGCAGCAGGCCGCGCAGGAGGTCGAGCGCCTTGGCCCGGATCGAGCGTCGCCAGGCCGCCTCGGGCTCCTCGTCGCCGCGCGGCCAGCGGCCCGCCGCCCACTCCTCGACCAGGCCGAGCGAGCGTGAGTAGATGACGAAGAGCTCGTCCATCGCGGCGACGAACTCGGGGCCGAGCCGGCCGTCCCGGTAGAAGCGGTAGCCGCCGCCGGGGAGCGCTTTGTCGTAGGGGATGTAGCGGGTCGACTGCTCGAGGTAGGCGGCGAGGCGGCCGCGCTGGAGCACCTTCGTGAGGATGTTGGAGACCCACTCGCAGGCGACGTGCGCGCCGCCGACCTGGGCGATGGAGTCGTCGCCGTAGCCGACGAAGACGCGCTCGTAGAGCTGCGCGGCGCGGGCGCCCTCCGCAGCGTCGAAGGGGCGGCCGGCGGCAGGAGCGTCGGCGGCGAACTCGTCGAGGTAGAGGCGTCGCACCGACCCGGAATAGCGCGAATAGCGGGCAAAAAGCGCGCCCTTGACGGTCTCCGGGAGGTTGACGAGGGCGAAGACCGGTCGGTCGAGGTTGGTGAAGTGAGGCTCGAGGAGGGCCTTCTCCTCATCGCTGAATTGTTCGGCCGGGTAGTCCATCGGGTTGGCCATCGTACGCCTGCCGTGGGACGAACCGACGAGGGCCAGAGGGCATGCCGAACGACGCGGTCGCCACCGCCCGGTAAGCCATGCGGAAGCGTGCCGAGAGGCCTGCGGATGTGCCAATTCGCCTCGCTTTGTGCCAGTTCAGGAACTTCGCTTGACCTGCCGCGGCGCGCGCGCTTTGGTGGCCACCCATGCGGATCGCAATCCTCCTCCCACTCGCCCTTCTGCTCCTCGCCGCGCCCGCGGCGGCGCGCCCGACCGCGATCGTCTCGATGGGGGACAGCTTCATCTCCGGCGAGGGCGGTCGCTGGCTGGGCAACGGGTCCGAACCCCTCGGGACCAGATCGGGGACCGACCGCGCCGCCTACGACTGCGAGGGCCTCGGCTGCGAATACGACCCGGCGCGCGTGTACGGGGCGAGCGACGCGAACGACTGTCATCGCTCCGACGTGGCGCCGATCGAGAGCGCGCCGATCGCCGTCGACGCGAAGGTGAACATCGCCTGCTCGGGAGCGACGGCGCGCGACCTCTGGCCAGGCTCCGAAGGCGGCACGTCGCAGTTTGGCGAGCCGCCGGAGGCCGACCAGCTGGCCGCGATCGCCGCCCGTAAAGCAGTGCGGATGGTGGTGGTGACGGTCGGCGCGAACGATGTCGGCTTCGGCGAACTGGTGGCCGAATGCGCCCTGGATTGGGCGCGGAGCCCGGAGGACGGACCCGAAACCTGCCACGCCGAAGCCGAGGACGAGATCCAGGACGCCCTGCCACGGGCGGTCCGTTACGTGACCGCGGCGCTCCGCGGCGTGCGGCGGACGCTGCGGGCGGAGGGCTACTCACGCCGCGACTATCGACTGGTGGCGATGGGCTACGCCTCGCCCTTCCCGGAGGGCCGTTGGTTCCGCTATCCCGAGGACGGGTGGAGCCGACTGACCGAAGGTGGCTGCCCGGTCTGGAACGCGGATGCCGACTGGTCGGCGGACCGGGCGACCGCCGACCTCGGCGGCGCGCTGCAAGCCGCCGCGGCCGCGACCGGCGCCGAATACCTCGACCTTACCCACGCCTTCGACGGTCACCAGCTCTGCGACCGCCGCTCGCAGCGGGTCGGCTCGGCGGGCCCCTCACCGCTGAGGGCAGAGTGGTTCCGCCGTCTCTCCTTCCTGCAGGGCTCGACCCGCGAATCGCTCCACCCGAACGCCTACGGCCAGCGAGTGATCGGCGCCTGCCTCGGTCTCCTCTACGCCCGCCCACGTGGCGACTACGCCTGCGCCGACGCGCCAGGCCAGTTTCTCGGTGGCGTCCACCTGGAAGCGGTGGGTCGATGAGACTTCCCGTGTCAACCCCCCGCGGCCTGAAGCCTCCGAAGATTGCCGTGGAGGGCAGGGTCGTAGGGCACCCCGTCCTGCCAGCAGCGCCAGAGCACCCGCAGCCAGGCCCTGCCGAG
>JAFDWF010000216.1 GCA_018268575.1 Actinomycetota bacterium | reverse complement strand
GTGGGACCGAAACTCCACACAGACGCCCTTGAGCGATGCACCCGTCCCTGTGCCGGCTTCCCCCCGCAAGACCTCCCGTCCCGGGCGTCTCGGAGGCGGCCACAGCCTGCCCGGGTCGCCTCCGGGACGCCCGGGACGCCTGGGCTCCGATCGGTCCGGCCCGGACCACCTCCGGCCGAACCTTTCCGTCCGATCCGTCCCGCATCCTTGTCTCAATGGCGGGATCTACGGTCAAGACGGAAGCGGTGGTTTTGCGCAGCATCCGCTATGGCGAGGCCGATCGGATCCTTCACCTCTACTCGCCGGCGCTGGGGCGCTTCGGGGCCATCGCAAAGGGCGCTCGCAAGCCGAAATCTCGCTTCGGCGGCAGGCTGGAGCCGTTCTTCCGCCTCGACCTCGTTCTTCACCAAGGGCGCAGCGACCTGATGACGGTGACCAGTGTCAGCACCGTCGACGGTTATCCGCGGCTGCGTTCCGATGGGGCGGCGATCGGCTGCGGGGCCCGTGCCTGCGATGCGGTGCTGCGCCTGCTGGACGCCGCCGAACCCAACCTGCCCGCCTACAACCTGCTTTGCCGTTACCTGGCGCTGCTCGACGAGCCGGGTCGGCCGCGCGCGAGCAGCCTCGAAGTTGCGCTCTCCTTCCGGCTCAAGCTGGCCCTCGTCGCCGGCTTCGCCCCCGAGCTCGCCTCCTGCGCCAACTGCGGTGAGACCGAGCACCTGGCGGGCTTCTCCGGCGCCTCCGGCGGGGTCGTCTGCACCAGTTGCGAAGCCAACTCGTTCGCCCTCTCCGAGGAGGCCCACCGGTTCATGGTCGAGGCGCTGGCGAAGCCGCTGGCCGAGGCTCCGGCCGCCGAGTCGCCCGCCCTGCGCCAGGTCGAGCGGGCCGTGGGGGAGACCCTGGAGCACCATGCCCATGTCCAACTGCGCGCCGCCGCTTGAGGGAGCCCACCCGACGGCCCGTAAGATCGATGAGATGCCCGCCACCGTCGCATTCGAGGACCGCATCCGCGTCTGGGAGGACGAGTTCCTCGCCGCGGGGGCGACGCGCTCCTACCCGGCCGAGCGGGCCGTCGCCGAGCCCGACAGCCCGCTGCGGACGCCGTTCCAGCGCGACCGCGACCGGATCGTGCACTCGAAGTCCTTCCGCCGGCTGAAGCACAAGACCCAGGTCTTCGTCGCCCCCGAGGGAGACCACTACCGGACCCGGCTCAGCCACACGCTCGAGGCCTGCGGGATCGCCCGCACCGTCGCCCGCGCGCTCGGCCTGAACGAGGACCTGACCGAGGCGATCGGGCTCGGCCACGACCTCGGCCACCCGCCCTTCGGCCACGCGGGGGAGGACACCCTCGACCGCTGCCTGAAGCGGGTGCGCCCCGACGGCGGCGGCTTCAGGCACAACGAGCACTCGCTGCGGGTGGTCGAGGTGCTGGAGCGCGACGGCGTCGGCCTCAACCTCACCGCCCCGGTGCGGGACGGGATCCTCAACCACACCGGCCCGGTGAAGCCGGAGACGCTCGAGGGGCGGATCGTCCGCCTCGTCGACCGCGTCGCCTACATCAACCACGACATCGACGACGCCCTGCGCGCCGGGATCCTCCATCCCGAGGACCTGCCCGCGGCCGAGATCGAGCTGCTCGGCCCGACCGGCGGGGTCCGCATCGACACCCTGGTCGGCGACATCGTCGAGCAGTCCCGCGACGCCGGCGACATCCTCCAGTCGGAGGCGATCGGGAAGGCGATGCTGCGGCTGCGCAAGTTCATGTTCGACCGCGTCTACCTCGGCCCGACGGCGCGCAGCGAGCACGCCCGGGTCGAGCGCACTATGACCGGCCTCTTCGACCACTACCTCGCCAACCCGGAGGCGATCCCGGCGCTCGATCCGACCGCCGACGACGCCCAGCGGGTCACCGATTACATCGCCGGGATGACCGATCGCTATTGCATCGCCCGCTTCACCGACCTGGCGATCCCCGAGCAGGCGCACTTCTGATGGCGCGGATCGCCTCCGACAGCATCAACGCGGTCCGCGACGCGGTCGACATGGCCGAGGTGGTCGGCCAGTACACCGACCTGCGGCGGGCGGGTGGCCAGATGATGGGTCTCTGCCCGTTCCACGACGAGAGCTCGCCGTCCTTCTCGGTCGACCCGACCGACAAGCTCTACCACTGCTTCGGCTGCGGGGTGGGCGGCGACGTCTTCGAATTCGTGATGGAGAAGCAGGGGCTGGGTTTCTCCGAGGCGGTGGAAGCGCTCGCCGACCGCTACGGGGTCGAGGTCCAGCGCGAGCAGGAGGACCCGCAGGCGGAGGCCCGCCGGCAGGCCCGCCGGCGCCTCCAGCAGCTGCTCGAGCGGAGCGCGTCCTACTACGCGAGCTACCTCTGGGAGTCGCGCGAGGCCGGCAAGGCGCGCCAGTACCTGGCCGAGCGCGGGCTCACCGAGAGCGCCCTGCGTGACTTCGGCGTCGGCTTCGCCCCCAGCGCCTGGGACAAGATCCTCGTCGCCGGCCAGCGGGCGGGCTTCCGGGTCGAGGAGATGCGCGCCGTCGGCCTGATCCAGCAGAACCAGCGGGGTGGCGAGTACGACCGCTTCCGCTCCCGGATCATGTTTCCGATCCGCGACGCGCGCGGCCGCGCCCTCGGCTTCGGCGGACGGGCGATGCGCGACGACCAAGGCGCCAAGTACGTCAACACCGCGGAGACCGACTTCTTCCACAAGAGCCAGATCCTCTACGGCCTCGATCGCGCCCGGGCGGCGATGGCGCGCGCCAACCGGGCGGTGGTGGTCGAGGGCTACACCGACGTGATCGCGCTCCACCAGGCCGGGGTGGAGGGGACGGTGGCGGTGATGGGGACGGCGATCACGCCGGACCAGGTGAAAGTGCTGTCGGGGGTCGTCGGCGAGGTCGTGTTGGCGCTCGACGCCGACGAAGCGGGCCAGGCGGCGATGGTCCGGGTGCAGCGGGTGGCCGGGGAACGGCGGATGCGCCTGCGCGTCGCCTCGATGCCGGGGGGCGTCGACCCGGCCGAGATGATGCTCGAGGAGAACGGGCCGGAGCGCTTCCGCGCCCTTGTCGATTCCTCCGGCGAGCTGGCCGACTTTCAGGTGGGCCTGGTGCTCCAGCGCACCGACGTCGCCTCGCCGGAGGCCCGCGAAGACGCGTTGGCCGAGGTGGCGCCGATCCTCGCCGCGATGGGCGAAGGGGTGAGCCAGTCCGAGCTGGTGCGCAAGGTCGCCGATCGCCTCGACCTGGAGCCCGCGATGGTGATGGGACGGGTGGTCGCCGCGACCCCGGCGACCGGCGGGCCGGAAGCCGGCCGGCCCGCCGGGAACGGCAGATCCGACGCGCGCCAGAAGGGGCAGGCGCCGCCGCCGAAGCGCGAGCTCACCTCGCGCGAGCGCCGTGAGCGCGCCCTGCTGGCGATGTGCATCGCGCTCCCGGACCCCGGCGCCGAATTCCTCGAGCGGCTGGGGGAGGGGCACCTCTCGGGCTCCGGCCGCGCCGCCGTCGCCTTCCTGCGCGAACATCCGACCGACCCGGCGAAGCACCTGCCGCGCGAAAACGGCGCCCTTGCGGCGCTGATCACCGAACTGGCGATGATCGCCCGCGAGGAGCCCGCCTCCGAGGAGGCGATGGAGCTGAACTTCCTGCTCCTCGACCAGCGCCGGCTCGAGGACGAGATCGCCGCCGCGGGCGAGCGCGGTGACTACGAGCGGCGCGCCAGCCTCAGCCGCGAACGGGCGGCCTTGGTGGAACGGATCGCCCACGCCCAACGGGTCGGTAGCTGACCCGCTAAATTGCGCTTCCGGCCCCGCCGGGCCGACGTCGTTCCGGGGTAGCTCAATCGGCAGAGCATTCGGCTGTTAACCGAAGGGTTGTGGGTTCGAGTCCCACCCCCGGAGCCTTTTGCCGCGCCCCGCGCGGGTGAGTTCGCGGTAATGGCCGCATAGCGGTGCCAAGTGCGAACTCACCGGGTGGGGCGGTGGCGGGCGGCCAGCTCCTCGACCAGTTCGGCGCCGCGCTCGGCGCCGTCGTGGGTCGCTCCCCAGGCGGCGATCTGGCGGGAGCGGGCGGCCAAGCGGGGGTCGGCGAGGATGCGGCGGGTGGCCCAGCGCAGCGGGCCGGGACGGCAGAGCCGCCAGGGCAGCGAGAGGCCGGCGCCGGTCCAGGCGACTCGCATCGCGGTCTCGCCCATGTCGCCGGTGATCGGCGAGACCAGCAGCGGCGCGCCCGCGCCGAGCGCCCGCGCCACGGTGCCATGACCGCCGTGGGAGATCACCAGCGCCGCGATCGGCATCAGCTGGCCGTAGCTCAGCCAGTCGACCAGGATGGCGTTGTCGGGGACGGCGATCGGTGACCGGGGTCGTACCCGGTTGGTGGTGGCGACGACGCGCACCGGCTCCTCGGCGAGCGCCGCCAGCGCCGTCCGCACCAGGTGATTCTCCGAGTCGTGCGCGGTGCTCGGCGCGACCAGGACCAGCGGCGCGTCGCCGGCCGGCAGCTCGATCTCGGGGTGCGGCACCTCGAAGGCCATCGGCCCGGTCACCCGCACCGAGGCGGGCCAGGCGCGCGGGTACTCGAGCTGCGGGTAGGTCGCGACCAGCGCCAGGTCGGGGCTGATCCCGCCGTGGTAGCGGTCGAGCGGCGCCAGCCCCAGGCGCACCCGCTGCCCGTTCAGGTCGCGCCGCCCGCGCTCGAGGCCGACGTCGAGCGCTCGCTGTCCCGCCCTCCAGGCCGCCCGCCCGAGCGGCGTCCGCGGCGCCCGCAGGCCGACGGCGAAGAAGGGCAGGCCCGGATCGACCACCGGGTAGATGTGGGGGATCAGGGTGGCGAGCGGCACTCCCGCGGCCTCGGCGGCGAGGGTCGGGGCGAGCGTGAGGATGTCACTGACCACCACCGCCGGGTCGAGGCGCTCGATCAGCGGCAGCAGTGCCCGCGCCGCGTCCGCCGCGTGGCGGCCGTCGTCGGTGTCGGGCTCGGGCGGCGGGAACGTGCGGTATTCCTCGGCGGCGGCGAAACCGAGCCCGGCGCCCTCGACCGCGGCGCGGCGCTCCTCCCAGGTCTCCACCGTCACCTCGTGCCCGCGGCGCGCCAGCGCCCGTCCCAGCGAGATCGCCGGGAAGACGTGACCCGGGTCGCCGAAGGCGGCGATGAGGACGCGCATGCCCGGCTAGGCAGACGCGCCGATCGCCTCGCCCGGCCGCGTGAAGACGATCTCCGGGACGTGGCAGTTGGGTGAGGTCTTCAGCAGGTAGCGGACCGCCTCGCCGATGTCCGAGGGGCGGATCATCTCCTCCGCCGGGACCGCGCCCTTGACGAAGTCGGTCATGTCGGTGTCGACGAAGCCGGGGGCGAGGGCGGTGCAGGCGATCCCCTCGCCGCCGACCTCGCGCTCGGTGGCGACGCTGTAGTTGACCACCGCGGCCTTGGTCGCGCCGTAAATCGAGAGCCACGGCTGCCCTGCCTTGCCGGCGATCGAGGCGGTGTTGACGATCAGCGCCTTGCGGTGCTCGGCGCCCGCCTTGCGCAGCAGCGGCAGCCCTTCGCGCGTCCCCAGGATCACCGAGCGCAGGTTCACCGCCAGTTGCATGTCGAGGTACTTGTCCTGCACCTCGCCCATCGGCGCGCCGATCCCGACGCCGGCGTTGTTGACCAGCACGTCGAGCCGGCCGAAGCGCGCCTCGTGGGCGACGAAGACCGCCTTCAGCTGCTCCTCGTCGACGACGTCGGCGGCGACGGTCTCGATCTCGTGGCCCGCCTGGCGCAGGTGGGCGATCGCGGCCTCGAGCTTCTGCGGGCGCCGCGCCGAGAGGGTCAGCCCATAGCCCTCCTCGGCCAGCACCGCGGCGATCGCCAGTCCGATCGCGCCCGAGGCCCCCGTGATCAACGCCGCTCGCTCCGCCATCCCTCTCTCCTCCCGCTCGACGACGGGGGCAGCCTATCGGCGGGCGGCGCCAGGGACCGGGACTCTGAGAACATGCCGCCGATGCGGCGCCCCCGTCTTGCTCTGCTGGGCCTCCTCTGCCTGCTCGCGGGCGGGGCGTTCCTCCTCGCCGGTTGCGGCGGCGGCTCGGGGAGCACGTCCCATCCGAACCCGGAAGCGGAGGCCGGCAAGAGCCGCTCGGCGCCGCCGCGGTCCGCCTTCCCCTCGGCGCAGGGGAAAAGCCTGCGCGAAGTCTCCGAAGAGGCCTCGCACCCCGCCACCGCGGTGAAGGTGGAACCACAGGCCCAGGTCTTCTATCCGGGCATCAATCGCTATCCGTTCACGATCAACGAAAAACTCGGCTCGACCGGGAAGGCCGGCAAGGAGGTGACCGACCTCGAAGCGGCGATCTACTACGCCAAGGTGCCGACGATCAAGCCGGGCGCCAAGTCGAAATCCGGGAGCAAGGGGATGGCGTCGAAGGCGCAGCAGCAGGCGCTCGAACAGCCCGCGATCGGGCCGTTCCCGGCGCGCATCGAATCGCTGGCGACGGAACCTGCCTTCCAGGGCAAGACGACCACCGAAGAGCCCGACGTCGCGACCGTCGTCTACGCCTCCCAGATCGACCTGCCGACCGAAGGCGAATACCGGCCCGCGATCCTGATCAAGGAAAAGGATGGGATCGGCTGGAAAATGCTTCCGAGCATCGAAATGGGCGAATACGCAAAGATTCCGAGGCCCGGGGAGAAGGCACCGCTGATCGAAACGCCGACCGCAAAGAGCGTCGGCGGGGACCTCGCCCAGTTGACGACCAGGATTCCGCCGGACACGCAGAACAAGGTCAATTACGCGGAAGTGCTCGGAAAGGAACCGATACTGCTCTTGTTTGCGACCCCCAAGTTCTGCCAGAGTCGGGTCTGCGGCTCCGTCGTCGACGTCGCCCAGCAGGCCCAGGCCAAGTACGAAGGCAAGGCCAACTTCATCCACATGGAGATCTACAACGAAAACGACCCCTCGAAGGGAGTGCGTCCCCAGGTGCGCCGATTCCACCTGCCTTCCGAACCGTGGCTGTTCGCGATCAACCGCGAAGGGGTGGTGAGCGCGGCGATCGAGGGTGCCTTCGGGACCGAATTGATGGATAAGACCGTGGAAAAGGTGGTGGGGGAATGAGCGACAAAGCCGCTTCTGAGGACGAGTTGCTCGTCTCCTTCGCGGAGGAGGCGCGGCGGCGCTGCGACGTGATCTCGGCGGGGCTGGCGACGGCGACCACCGACTTCGAGACGATGCGCTCCGAAGCGCACGCGCTGCGCGGCACCGCCGGGGTGGTGGGGCTGCGCCGGTTGGCGGAGCTCGCCGGGCTGATGGAGTCAGACCTCGCCGAAGCGAAGAAGACGGGGACGATCCGCGGCGGCCGCGACCATCAGATCGCCGACGCGGCGAAGGCGCTCGCCGAGGGCGCCGCGGCAGCGGCCAAGGGCGAGGAAGAGCCGCCCGACGTCGGCCGCAGCCTCGCCCAGCTGTTCAGCGCCTGATCCGCCCGCCGGCTATCGTCGCCCGCGTGCGCCGCCACCCGCGCCCCGCCTTGCTGCTGGTCCTCGCCGCCCTCGCGGGCGGCCTTCTGGCGAGCTGCGGCGGCGGTGGCGAGGAGACCGGGACCGTCGGCGGCGGGACGGTCACCATCCCCGGCGACGCCGAAGGCGTCTACGGCGAACTGGAAGCGATCCTCGACCAGTACCCCTACCAGCGGTGGTACGTCGACTGCGTGATGCGGGAAGCGAAGAAGTTCCTCGACCCGCGGGAAGCCGAGGAAATGGAAGCGATGCCGGACGCCAAGCGCGAGCAGAAGTCCCAGGAAGTGGCCGCGAAGGCCGGGCCCGCCTGCGAAAAGTCGGGCCGCCCGACGATCGACCCGAACGCCTCGAGCGCGGAAATCCAGCTCCTGCGCGTGAGCAGCGCCCCCGCGATCGCCGAATTCGCCGAAGGCCACGGCATGAGCTCGATCCAGGTCGCCTGCGTCCAGAGCCTCTTCAAGAAGCTCTCCGACAAGCAGATGATCGAACTGCGCAACGGCACCGCCAAGGCCCGCGAAGGCATACTGGTCTCGGTCTTCAAACCCTGCTCGCGGCTGAAGTAGCCGGAGCGCCGGGCGCGAGGCACCCGGGGCGGTAGCTCAGTGGGTCAGAGCACGGGACTCATAATCCCTTGGTCGCTGGTTCGAGTCCAGCCCGCCCCATGTCCGTCCGCGACCGATATCTCTGGCTGCTGCCGGGCGCTCCTCACCCTCCTTCGCCGCCAGGAGTTCCGCCTGCTGCGGACCGCCGGCTGATCGCCCCGGCACGCGAGTTCGCCGGCCTCAGCGGACGACCCGGTAGCGCAGGTGGGTGACGCCGCGGCCCTCGCGCACGCTGGTCAGCTCGAAGTCGTGGCGGCGGTCTGGGTCGATGCCTTCGAAGAGGCGGCGGCCCGCGCCGAGCAGGGTGGGGACGAGGTGGATCTGGAGCTGGTCGAGGACGCCGGCCTCGATCGCCGCCGCGGCGCAGCCGACGCCGTGGACCAGGACGTCGCGGTCGCCGGCCGCCTCCTTGGCGCGACCGATCGCCTCGCCGACGTCGTCGAGCACCGTGATCAGTGGCCACTGCTCCACCTCGGCCGCGCTTTTCGTGCGGCTGAGGATGAAGACCGGGACGCCGTCGTGGTGGTCGCCGTTCCACCAGCCGGCCGGGTCGACGGTGCCGCGGCCCGCGACCACCGCGCCGGTGGCGATCATTTCGTCCATCACCTCGCCGTCGACGTCCCCGGGCCGTCCCGGCACGCCGCCGTGCGGGGTCTCGGCCCCGCGGGCGAACCACCAGTGCAGCCGCCCGCCGTTGTCGCCGAGCCCGTTGTCGGGCGTCTCGTTCGGTCCCGCCACGAATCCGTCCAGCGACATCGACATGTCCAGCACGCTCTTTGCCATCGGATCTCCGTTCTCGATTTGCGGCGCCCTTCCGAGCGCATCTCTACCCAGACGACGAATGGGAGAATGGAGGCTCGACATCGATCTGCACCTTCCGGGCCTTCGTGTCGATTGCGTTCAGCGTCTATGTGTACGAACTTGTATGTTTTAGAAACCCGATGATCTTCTTTCGGCTAGGATGCGCCGGCTCTGATGGAGGGTCTGGGGGAAAAGCCCATCGCGGAATGGGAGATGGAGTACGCAGCCGGCGGGCGAGAGGTGCTCCTCTGGCACGACGCGGTCCACGAGCGGCTCGAGTCGAGCCAGCTCTACTTCTGGAAACTCGCCTTTTCGCCGCGTTACCCGAAGCAGGAGATCTTCGATGGGCTCGCGCATTTCTACAAGGTCGCGAACATCACCTCCTACGTCGTCTACGAGACGCTCGGCGACTACGACCTCCTGCTCCGCGTCTGGGCTCCTCGCTCCTACAACGCCGAAGAGCTCGAGCTTCTGCTCCGCCAGAGCCTGCAGGGCTGCTACCTCTGGAACCTCAACTACCTGGCCTGCAAGACCGAGTACCATTTCTCGGACAAGATCGAGGGGCTCGACCCGCCCTCGGCCGACCGACTGGAGACCGTCCGCGCGCCGCTCGTCGAGGAGATCAACGAGTACAACGCGCACCAGGCCAAACGTCTGCTGCGGCTGACCGAGGACGACGAGGAGTACCTCGAGCGGCCCGCGGGCGTTGACGAGCTGGTCGAAGGCGGGATCCTCCGGTCGATTCCGCTCGACACCCGCGGGATCCGCATGTTCATCACCTTCGATCACCCGCGGCAGCCCTTCCGGCCGGAGACTCGGACCTTGGCCGTCAAAGAGCTGCGGAATAAGTGCAGGGAGGTGCGCGAGTCGTGGGTCGGTGAGACGGAAGAGAACGGCTCCGGCGAGAGGGTGCCGGTGCAGCCGCCCAACATCTCGATCTACGCCGGCGCCGGCTCGATGACCGACTTCCTGATCATCGCCAGGGCACCGCACAAGCATTTCCATGCGTTCGTCAGGCAGCTGATCCACGGCATCCGCGAGATCGGCCTGGACCAGATGTACGAGATGAGGCCGTACACCCACGTGATCGCCGACCGCATGTTCTCCTCCTTCCGAGAACACCGTTCGGTTGGGGCCCTGGTCGACGACGTCGCTGACCTCGTGCACCAGGAGGAGGGCGAGTCGCTGGAGTTGAAGGCGACGCTGGAAACGAACTTCAGGAGCCTGATCGTGGCAGGTCGCACCGACCCCGATCCGGTGATGGTCGACGAGGTGGTCAGGGCGGTATCGGGCTTTCTGAACTCACCCCATGGTGGGACGCTGGTCCTCGGCGTGCTGGAGACGAGACGGGAGCTGAACAAGGCTCGGGATGCGGAGCAGTACCTACAGGCGCTCGAAGACAGGTTCGGATACCGGCCCGACGAGAGCGAACCGGACGCTTTCCCGAACGCGGTCCTCGGGATCGAGGTCGACATCGAAGCCGGCCACTTTGCCGACCCTGACACCTATTTTCTGCGACTGGGAGAGATCCTGAAGACCCGGATCAATCCGAGTCCGTGGCCATGGATCCGCATCGAACCTCGCGAGCTGTCCGGGAGGACTATCTGCCTCGTCTCCGTGCGGCCGGGCGACGTGTGGTTCTACACCGCCATGGACAACCCCAAGCGGCTCGATTTCTACGTCCGCCAGGGCGGCTCGACCCCGGCTCTCTCCGGGCCGGAGGGCGATCTCTACAAGCTCGTCTACCAGCGCGGTGTCGCGGCCGCCTCAGCGGAGGCGCAGTCATGCCGAGCGGACGACTTAAGTTGAGTCGATGGGAAGAGATGGCCCTGCAGGCGGTGCTGCCGATCTGGCTGATCGGGATCGTCCTTCCCCTGGGCCTGCCGGCGTTGGTCCTCGGCCTCAGCGAAGTGTCGCTGTCGCAGGCGGTCGACCATGGGGAGCTCTACCTGGTGGGTGGAAACACTGCGTTCGCCAGCCTGTTGGTGCTGGCATGGGCTCGCATCGACCAGGCCATCCGCGTCTTCATCCTGTCGGTGTTGGTCGGCACGACCATCGTCGGTCCCTGTTACCTGATCTGGGCGCTGATCGCCACCGCAGGTGCGCGGTCGGCGCACTATTCGAGCTATGTCACGATCCATTGGGGGCTGGTCGCAGCAGGGTGCGGGCTCTTCGTCTGGGTCGTCGTCGTGGCGTGCTCGTTCTTGGCCCCAGTCGACGCGTCGCCATCACGGCGATGAGCTAACCTCGTCAGCATCCACTGACTGAAGGCATTCTGATCATGACCCTCGTATCCATACTCGGATCACTGATGATCGTCGGCACGCTTGGTACCGCGCTCCTTGCCCATCGCCTGCTCGGCTTTCGTCCGACCGCCCACGCTGGGCGCCAGGGCGAGCGTGACCTGGCGCAATTCGTCGGCCAACTGGAGTCCCAGGTGGTGCGGATGGAAAAGCATCTTCTGCAGAGCGAACTGATCGAGGAGCGGACGGCGGTCCGGCTCGAGGAAACCGAGCAGGAAGTACGGCAGCTGCGGGCGAGTGCCCTGAAGCTCGACAAACGGCTAAACGACGCCAATGAATCGAGGCGCCTGCGCGAACGCGAGATGGCCCGACGCCAGGAACGCGAGCTCGAGCGCCATCGCGAGCGCGAGCTCGAAGAGTCGACCTGGCAGTTTGCGGACGCCGAGGGACCCGTCGTCACGGGCTGACGATCAGCGCAGGACCAGCAGCACCGCGAAGGCGACCGCCAGTACGGCTATCGCGACCACCCAGGCGCGGGTGTAGGCGCCGAGCACGGAGTAGTCGCGGGGCCTGCGGCCGCTCGCGTCGGCGAGGTATCCGGCGTTCGCCGATTCGGGAATCTCAGTTTCCAGTGGGTCCTCGACCATCGTCTCGCCGATCAGCTTGCGGGCGGCCTCGGCGCGCTCGGGCCGCACGTAGATGCGACAGGGGCTGCGCACCATCGAGGCGGAGCCACGGGCCCCAGGGCCAGCCCGCTGGACGAGGCTCTTGATGCCCTCTTCGCGGAGCAGGCCGCGGATCAGCGCCGCCTCCTCGCGCGTGTCGGCGAAGGCGATCTGGACGAGATCCTCACCGGAGTCAGTGCCCCTGTCGATGATCTCCACGCCGAGAGCGTACGGCGCCGGGGCGGGGTGGAGCTATTCGGTCTCGGGACGGAGGCGGATCGGGCGGCGCGGATGCGCATAGGTGATGCGGAGGTTCAACTCGGGCGCCTCGGCGGGCCAGGCTTCATAGATTCCGGGCTGCTCCTCGAGCGGCCGGGAGGAGGCGACGGAGACGATCGCGTGTTCCGCGGTTTCGGCGGTGACCTGGTGCAACTCGCGTTCTCGGTGACGGCGCCGCTCCCACGCGGCCACCACGTAGCTCCGCATGCGCGGCACTCTACCCGTTGGGGAGGGATCCTTAACTGCCGTTTGGTCGGTGAAATTTGTAGCGGTGGAGTGCTTTTCGAGGCAGTCAGGTCTCGTCTTCGCCCGCACCGATGCCGAGCATCACCGCCAACAGTGCGGAGGCGAGCACCAGGATGACCACGCCGATGGCGACGAAAGCACCGGTCGCGAAGCCGAGCAGGCCGACGACGATGAGGACGAGCGCGACAGCGATGGCGATGCTGCGACGCATCGGCCGATCCTATGGGTCGGCGCTCCCGACCGTCCGCCCGGCTGCACGATCGCGACCGGTGCGCGAGGCCGTCCTGCGACGGTGCGATACCTACCCGATGAAGCGCACCGGCGCGATCGCCATTGTGACCGTGGTGGGCATCGGCGTCGCGGTGGTCGTCGGCACCTCGCTGATCGGCGGCGGCACGGTGCGTGACCCGCGCTCCCAGATCGCCCGCGAGGCCGCCAAGGTCACCCGGGGGCCCGACCAGGCGAGGCCCGCCACGAACGGCCCCGGCATCACCTTCGCCGCGGTCGGCGACACGATGCTCGGCAACACCCCCGAGCTGCCCGCCGACCCCGGCTCCTACCTCGACCGGGTGAAGGGGCAGCTGACCGGCGACGTCGTCTTCGGCAACCTCGAGGGCACGCTCACCGACGTCTCCGATTCGCCCAAGTGCGGCGGCGCGCCCTCCGGCACCTGTTACGCCTTCCGCACCCCGCCGAGCTACGCGCGCTATCTCGCCGCCGCCGGCTTCACGGTGATGAACAACGCCAACAACCACTCCTATGACTACGGCCAGGCGGGGTTGGAAGAGACGATCGCCGCACTGCACCGGGCCGGGATCGCCCAGGACGGCCTGCCGGGCGAGGTGACGGTGGTCAAGGCAGGCGGGGAGAAGGTCGCTTTCGTCGGCTTTGCGCCCTACGCGCAGACCGCCTCGCTGCTCGACCTTCCCGCCGCCCGGACGCTGATCCGCCGCGCCGCCCGGCGCGGCCAGATCGTCGTCGTCGCGATCCACGCCGGCGCCGAGGGGACCGACGCCCAGCACGTCACCGGCGCCGAGGAGCACTACCTCGGCGAGGATCGCGGCAACCCCGAGGCCTTCGCCAAGATGGCGGTGCGGGCGGGCGCCGACCTGGTGCTGGGCTCGGGGCCGCACGTCCTGCGGGGGATGGAGATCTACCGCGACCGGCTGATCGCCTACAGCCTCGGCAACTTCTCCGGCTTCCACAACTTCGCCACCTCGGGGGTGCTGGGCGCCTCCGCGGTGCTGCACGTGACCCTCGAACCGGACGGTGCCTTCCGCTCCGGCCGAATCGCCTCGGTGCGCCTGGTCGAAGCGGGGCGGCCGGTCCCCGACCCAGGCGGCGAAGGCGCGGCGCTGATCCGCGAGCTCTCGCGCGAGGACCTCGGCAAGGCCGCGGTCCGGGTGGGTGGGAGCGGCCGGATCCTCGGCACCGTCGGCGGCTAGTGTCCCGAGTCATAAGTTGGGTGGTGCGGAACTTATGACTCGGGACACTAGCCTCCCTCGCGTGCGCACCCGCCACCCCCAACGCCACCATGTCGATGGGCCGAAAACCCGTCACATAGTCCGGTTTTCGGCCCGTCGACGGGTTGTCGGCGCGCTGGCGGTCGTGATGGCGCTGGTGCTCGGTGTGGCCTCGGCGCAAGCCGCACCGCCGCGGCCGCAGCTCCACAGCTGCGACCTCGGCATGCCACGGCCCTTCCGCTGCGGCCACATCATGGTCCCGGCGCTGCGCTCGGATCCGGCGCTCGGCGAGACCAAGGTCGCCTTCGCGATCCGGCCGCGTCGCGACACCTCGCAACCGAGCCTGGGGACGATCGTCGCGATGGACGGCGGGCCCGGCTACGCGGCGACCGCGAAGCCCTACGCGAGCTCGCTGATCGCCGCCCTCGGCCCGGTCCTCCGTCGCCGCGACCTCGTCCTCTACGACATGCGCGGCACCGGCCTCTCTGATGCGGTCGACTGCCCGGCGCTGCAGGCCGGCCTGATCCAGGAACCGATCGCGATCGCCGAGTGCGCCAACCAGCTCGGCCCGCGCTTCGCCGGCTACACCTCGGCCGAAGGCGCCGAAGACCTCGACCAGCTCCGCCGCGCCCTCGGCCTCGGCAAGATCTTCTTCTACGGCGACTCCTACGGGACGTTCTTCGGCCAGGCCTACGCGGTCCGCCACCCGGGCAGCCTGCGTGGCCTGATCCTCGACTCCGCCTATCCGGGCGACGACCCCTACTACCGGACGCTGCTCCCGGCAGGGCTCCACGGCCTGCGGATCGCCTGCCGCGACGCGCCCACCTGCGGCGGTGATCCGGTCGCCCGCCTCGCCCGCTTGGTGGCGGCCTTCCACCGCGACCGCCGCTCGACCGACCCGCTGATCTCCTTCCTGCTCGAGGCGGGGACGCTGGCGCCGCGCTCCTATCTCAGCCTCGACCAGGGCGACCGCCGCTTCCTGGCCGGCGAACCGCGGCGGCTGAACCGGCTGCTCGCGCCCGGCCCGGCGGGCGAAAAGCTCTCCGAATACAGCTCCGGGCTGGCGATCGCGGTCGAATGCAACGACTACAAGCTGCTCTGGGACGGAAGCGCGCCGTTCGCGCAACGGGTTGCCGAACTCTCGGCCGCGGTGCGCCGCCTTCCGCGCGACTTCTTCGCGCCTTTCGGGCGCAAGGAATACCTGCTCTCGAAGGCGGCACGGCTCACCCCGTGCCTCTACTGGCCGGCGCCTCCCGCGGGCGGGCTCCCGGCGCCGATCCCGAGCGACTGGCGCGCGCCGCGCAGCTTCCCAACCCTGATCACCGCCGGCCAGGTCGACGACGTGACCTCGGTCCGCGAGGCGCACGAGGTGAGGGCGCGCTTCCCGCGCTCACGGCTCTACGTCGTTCCCGACCGCGGCCACGTCTCCAGCCTCTACTTCCCCTTCCGCTCCCCAGAGGTCAGGGTGATCCGCCGCTTCGTCACCTCGCACTGAGGGTCCCTGTCCTTTGTCGCCTACAGGGCGACAAAGGACAGAAGGGGCAGAGGCGGCGTGGCGCGGATCTCGCTACGGCAGCAGTTCTTCCGCCTTTTCCTTCGCTTCTTCCACGACCTGTTCGGCCTTTTCCTTGGCTTCTTCGAGGTTCTTCTTGCTCGTGCCCTTGCTGTCTTCCAGCTTTTCCTTGGCTTCTTCGAGCCCTTCTTCGGCTCGTTCCTTGCCTTCTTCGGCCTTTTCTCTGCCCTCCTTGATGCCCTTTTCGGCGGCTTCGACGCCTTCTTCGGCTTGCTTCTGGGCGTTGCTTTCACCACCGGTCGAGCCGCCGGTGGTGCTGCCACCGCCACCGCAGCCGGCGAGGAGCGCGCCGCCCCCGATCGCCGCGACGGCGGCGAAGAGCGCCCCGGCCCGGCGAAGCTTGAGGTTGATCTCGTTCATTTCGTCTTCCCTTTGGTTGCGTTGACGGTCATCGCGTCCCCAGATCTTCCCTACTTCCGCACCTGGCAGTTGCCTGCCAGGACGGCGTGCATGGTGCGGCCGTCCGCGAAGGCGAAGATGCCGCGGGCGAAGCTGAAGGTGATGCCGGGGAAGCCTGCCGGCGCCGCGCAGGCCGCGCTCAGGTAGCTGTGTCGCTCACCGCCACGACTGTACCGGCGGCCGATCTTCAACTGCAGCTCGGTGATCGAGCCGAGGCCGCCGGCCAGCGGTGGCACCCTCGCCCTCAGCACGGTGCCGAACTTGCCTTCGCCGCGGCTGATCCTCAGCGGCACGACCAGCGTCACCCGGACCGGTTGGGCGATGTAGATGTGGATCAGCATCCCCGGCCGCCCGCCGACGATGCCGTTGAAGACCAACGCCCGCCCGTCGACGACGATCGGCTTGCCGCCCAAGCGCAGCTGCGCCACGAAGCGTCCCTTGCCAACCTGGGCCGACCGGCAGCGCGCGAGCGCCGCCTCGGAGCTGGTCGACTGCAGCTGGGCCGAACGGCAGGCGGGCAGGCCGCCGGCGTCGATCTGCCCGGCGCTGTTCAGTTCCATCCGCAGTTCCCGCAGCGGCGGAGGCTGGCTGCCGTCGGTGGTCGAGATCTTCCCCTCGACCGATACCGAGATCGGCGCTGCCCGTTCTCGCGGCAGCGTCCGTGGAGCGAACGTCCCGTCGAAGCTGACCCGGACGTCACCCGACTGCACCACTTCGGCCCCGGCCGCCGCGGCGAGCGCCCCGACGGCGACCAGCAGCAACGCGAAGGTGACGATTCGGCGGCGCATCCCCATCCCCGGAACGAGTCTAGGTCCGGGAGGGGCGGGCTAAGGTTGAGCGATGGTTGAGCAGGGGATCCTCACCGAGCCGCTGACGGCGACGCTGTCGGGCGGGCTGGTGAGACTCGAGCCGTTCGCCGAGGAGCATCGCGGCGGCCTCTGGGAGGCGGCCCAGCCGGACGAGATCTGGACCTGGCTCGCCCACCTGAACAAAAGCCGCGAGTTCTTCGACGGCTGGTTCGACGCCACCTTGGCGAGCGACGCGGCGGGGATCGGGGTCCCCGGGGAGACCGGGGCGTTCGCCGTGCGGCGCAATGTCGACGGGGTGCTGGTCGGGACGAGCCGCTACCTCGGCGTGCGCCGCCACGATCGCGTGGTCGAGATCGGCTGGACCTGGTTCAACCCGTCGGTGTGGAGGACCGGTGTCAACGTCGAGACGAAACTCCTGATGTTCACGCGCGCTTTCGAGACGCTCGGCTGCGTCCGGGTTGAGCTGAAGACCGACGCGCGCAACGAGCGTTCGCGGGCCGCGATGGCCGCCCTGCCGGCAAAGTTCGAGGCGATCATGCGAAAGCACCAGATCACCCCCGACGTGGGCCAGCGCGACAGCGCCTACTTCAGCGTCATCGACGACGAATGGCCCGCAGTTCGCGCCGCCCTACAGGCCCGCCTCGCCGCGATCCGCGGTTGACGGGCCGAAAACTCCAGCCCTCCTTGAGTTTTCGGCCCGTCAACGATGGGGGTCGCGCTCGTCGGTGTCGTCGGGACGGACCACGCGTTCGGCCCGGGCGCGCATTTCTTCGCCCGCTTCGCGGGTCGCCGCCATCGCCTCTTCGGTCGCGTGCGCGACGCCCTCGCTCGGCTTGCCGCCGACGATGTCGCGGAAGGCTTCCTTGAAGCGATCCGTCCGCCGGCCCGGGTGGAACCGCGCTTCGGCCTTCTCCTGTTGCTTCGGCCGCCGCGCGCCATAGCGGTGCCGCGCCCAGGGCGAGTCGGGCTTGCCGATCCGGCAGGCCCCGTAGATCGCCAGCGGCGCGAACAGGACCCCGATCGCCCCGTGCAGTCGCCGCCCCTTGGCGAAGCAGATCCCGACGACCAGGATCAGCAGCACCGCCGAGACGATCCCGCCGAGGACTTCCTCCGGCCCGCCGCTGAATTCGAACGGGTTGGCGCCGATCACGATCAGTCCGATCAGCGCCGCGGCGATCACCGTCGCGTCGATCGAGCTGCGCCCCTCCTCGGCCCAGTAGACGTCTTCGAGGTAGACCCAGAGCGCGAACTCGTCGATCGTCAGCCCGGCGCCGACCCCGAACAGGAAGGCCGCGATCTCGGTCAGCGGACCGCGGCCGTCGGCGGCGAAGCCGAGCGTTCCGGCGACCATCATCGTGATGATCCCGAACACCAGGTGGTGGACGTGGAGGCCGCTCTCGCTTTCGATGTTGCCCGGCCACCAGCTCACTTCCTTGCGGATCAGCCGCGTGCTCATGCGGATGAAGGCGAACGAGCCGACGAAGCCGACCAGCACCAGGAAGACGCCCTGGCGTCCGTGGGCGACCAGGTGGTCCTGCCAGAATTCGGTGACGAAGCTGGCCAGCGGGAGCGCCGTGCTCACACCGTCTCCGGCGCCGGAACCGCTTCCGGCCGGCGCTTGAGCCGCGGTGCCCTGCCGTCGTGGTGGCGGATCAGGTCGAGGGTGAGCAGCACGATCGCCACCGAGACGACCGGCGCGGTGACGATGTTGCCCACCGCCTCGCCGACCCAGGCGGCGAGCAGCCCGTGGCCGAGCAGGTGGTGGGCGGCGCCGACCAGCGCTTCGTTGATCGCGTCGCCGACGATCTCGACCGGGACCAGCACCGCGGCGACCATCCAGAAGTGCCCGCGGACGAGTCGGAAGCTGCGCTTGTAGCCGCTCCAGACCCCGCGCTTCTCCAGCTCGACCACCGGTCCGGCCAACGACAGGTAGACGAACACCAGGAACGCCGGGACGATGAGCGCGATCGCGCCGAGCACCATCATCAGCACGAAGACGATGTCGACGGCGATCAGCTTGCCGTAGGAGATGTGACGGGCGAGGCGGGCGAAGCCAGGCTGCTCCTCGCCTTCGGGATGGGTGAGCGAGGCGGCGATCGCGCCGCTGAAGAACACCTCGCCGAAGAGGCTCGAGGCCGTGAACGCGGCAAGCGCCCCGAGCAGAGCCGCGACTTTGAAGCCGTCGGTGAAGTCGAGCGAGCTGGTGTCGACCTGCTCGAGCAGGGCGTCGATGAAGCCGAGCGGGATGAAGACGATCGCCGCCAGCACCAGCAGGTTCGGCGCCCAGGCCCAGTAGGTGCGACCGAGGCGGCCGTAGACCTCCAGCAGCCGGCGCCGTCGGCTCATCGGTTGCGCCCGCGCCGTCGCCGGCCCGCCGGCACCCGGCCGCGCCGCTCCAGCTTGGCCTGGCTCGATTCGCCCGCCGGCACCCGCCGCAGCTCCCCCAGCTCGGGGATCAAGATCTCTTCCGCGCAGACCCGGTGCCAATGGTGGTGGTCGGTGCCGCCGAGCCGGCGCACGAACTGGACGATCGTGTGCTCGTCGCCCACCTCGATCTCGCCGTGACAACCAGGGCAGCGGTAGAGCTTCCGCGCGATGCCGCGGATCAGCCAGGCCTCGTCACCCTCTTCGGTGATCCCCCGAAGGCTCCAGCGCATGCTTGGCATGCCGTCGAACTGCCCCATCAGCGACTGCTCTCCATGGTTACTTCGAAATCCAACCAGAAGGGAAAGCGTCAGGCCCGGCGAAATGGTCGGCCGTGACCAAGACCGCGACGAAATCCCCCCAACTCAAAAGCCTCAGCGACTACATCCAGGAGCGTTTCGAAGAGTTTTCGCGCTCCCAGAAAGATGTTGCCCGCTACATCGTCGACCACCTCGACGAGGCTGCCTTCCTCACCGCCGAGGAGCTCGCCCGCCGCGCCAGCACCTCCTCCTCGACCGTTGTCCGCTTCTCGCAGGCGCTCGGCTTCGAGGGTTATCCGGAGCTGCAGCAGGCGGCGATCGAGGAGTATCGGACGACGATCGCCGCGGTCGGCTCGGCCACCGGTCCGCTCTTCTCTTTCGACCACTCCGAGCTGGAGGGGTCGCTCGGCGCCGATTACGCGAACCTCGAGGAAACGGCGCGCAAGCTGACCGCCGAGCAGGTCAACGACTCGGTCGCCGCGCTGGCCACCGCACAGCGGATCGTGATCGTCGGCGTCGACCAGATGGCGTTCTTCGCTTCCTACCTGCGCCACACGCTCAGCCTGCTCGACATCCGCGCCGAAATCGTCGCCTCGACCGGCGGCGAGAGCCTCCAGCGGCTCGGCCGGATCGACGAGAACACCCTCGTCATCACCCTTTCGGCGGGTAGGGCGCATCCGCTGCTGCTGCGGGCGATGAAGCTCGCGCTGCACCGCGGCGCGCGCACCTTGGCGATCTCCGACGCGACCATGTCGGAGGTCGGCGAGCACGCCGAGATGACGCTCTACTTCTCGTCCAACAGCCCTTCCTTCACCCGCTCCAACACGGCGCTGATGGCGTTGGTGCAGGCGCTCGCCTACGGGTTGTACGCAAGGGACGAAGACCTGCACCGGGACCGCATCAAGGCGTACAAACTGAAGTAGGGACGGTGCCGACCGCCGTTCCGGCTCCCTAATATGGGGGCATGCCCGAGCGTGCGACGTTTCGACTGAAGACCGGCCTCGCCGAGATGCTGAAAGGCGGGGTGATCATGGACGTAGTCACCCCCGAGGAGGCGAGGATCGCCGAGGAGGCGGGAGCCTGCGCGGTGATGGCCCTGGAGCGCGTCCCCGCCGACATCCGCCGCGACGGCGGCGTCGCCCGCATGTCGGACCCGGCGATGATCAAGGGGATCCAGGCGGCGGTCTCGATCCCGGTGATGGCGAAGGCGCGGATCGGCCACTTCGCCGAGGCCCAGGTACTACAGGCCCTCGAGGTCGACTACATCGACGAGTCCGAGGTGCTGACCCCGGCCGACGAGGTCAACCACATCGACAAGTACGCCTTCGAGGTGCCCTTCGTCTGCGGCGCCACCAACCTCGGCGAGGCGCTGCGCCGGCTCGGCGAGGGGGCGGCGATGATCCGCTCCAAGGGCGAGGCCGGGACCGGCAACGTGGTCGAGGCGGTCCGCCACATGCGCGAGATCACCACCGGGATCAGGCGGCTCTCGCTGCTGCGCCCGGAGGAGCTCGCCGCCGCCGCCAAAGAACTTCCGGCGCCACTGGAAGTGGTCCAGGAGGTCGCCGCCTCCGGTCGCCTGCCGGTGCCGCTCTTCTGCGCCGGGGGGATCGCCACGCCCGCCGACGCGGCGCTGATGATGCAGCTCGGCGCCGAGGGCAACTTCGTCGGCTCGGGGATCTTCAAGTCCGCCGACCCCGCTCGCCGGGCCCGGGCGATCGTCGAGGCGACCACCCACTTCGAGGACGCCGAGCGGGTCGCCGCCGCCTCGATCGGCCTCGGCGAGGCGATGTCGGGGCTCGAGATCGCGCCGCTCGCCGAGCAGGGCGCGCTGCTCCAGCACCGCGGGGGCTGACCTGAAGGTCGGAGTCCTAGCCCTGCAGGGCGACTTCGAGGCGCACCTGAAGACGCTGCGTCGGCTCGGCGCGGAGGCCGCCCCGGTCCGCACGCCGGAGCAGTTGGAGAGTCTCGACGGCCTGGTGATCCCGGGCGGCGAGTCGACCACGATGACGCGGCTGATCGCCTCGGCGGGGCTCGAGGACGGGCTGCGCGAGCACCACGCGGCGGGGCGGCCGATCCTTGGCACCTGCGCCGGGCTGATCGTCTGCGACACCGCGCACCTCGACTTCATCGACGTGACCGCGCGGCGCAACGCCTTCGGCAGCCAGTTGCAGAGCTTCGAGGCCGACCTCGAGGTCCTCGGCGCGGGGGAGGAGCCGCTGCGCGCGGTCTTCATCCGCGCGCCCTGGGTCGAGCGGACCGGGGAGGGGGTCGAGGTGCTCGCCTCCTGGGAGGGCCACCCGGTCGCGATCCGCGAAGGCGGCGTCCTCGCCTCCGCCTTCCATCCCGAGCTGACCGACGATCCGCGCTTCCACGCGCTATTCATGGCGATGATCACCACGGCCCAGGGCCACGAGCAAGAGAGAGGGGCGGCAAGAGGATGAGCGGCGATCCACGGACGCAGAACCTGGCGAAGATCCTGGTCGGCTACTCGACCAAGGTGAAAGAGGGCGAGGTCGTCTCGATCGACGGCGAGAGCGCCGCCGCGCCGCTGCTACTGGCGGTCTACGAGGAGGTGCTGAAGGCGGGCGGCAACCCGGTGCTGAACGTCGCCCTCGACGGGCAGATCGCCGCCTACTTCAAGCACGCCTCCGACCAGCAGCTCGAATGGATCTCGCCCTTCGCCGAGTGGATGGTCGACAACGCCGACGTGCGGATCGCGATCGGCGCCAGCACCAACACGCGCGAGCTCTCCGGGGTGCCGCCGGAGCGCCAGACGCTGCGCCAGTCGGTCACCGGCGAGCTGATGAACCGGGCGATGAAGCGGAGCGCCGACGGCGACTTCCGCTGGGTCTACACGCTGTTTCCGACCAGCGCCTACGCCTCCGAGGCGGAGATGAGCCTGGCCGACTACCAGGACTTCTACTACGGCTCCTGCCTCGCCGACGACGGCGACCCCCTGACCGCCTGGAAGCGCGCCTCGGAGGAGACCGAACGGCTGGCCGGGTGGATCGAGGGTCACGAGGAGGTCCACATCACGGCGCCCGGGACCGACATCAAGCTCGGCATCGCGGGGCGCAAGTTCATCCCCTGCGTCGGCGACCACAACATGCCCGACGGCGAGTTCTTCACCGGCCCGGTCGAGGACTCGGTCGAGGGCGAGGTCAGCTTCCACCTGCCCGCGGTGATCGGCGGCCGCGAGGTCTCCGGCGTCCACCTCAAGTTCGCGGCGGGCCGCGTAGTCGACGCGAGCGCCGATCGGGGCGAGGAGTTCCTGATCGCCCTGCTCGACACCGACGAGGGCGCCCGCACCCTGGGCGAGCTCGGCATCGGCACCAACTACGGCATCGACCGCGGCACCCGCGAGGTCCTCCTCGACGAGAAGATCGGCGGCACGATCCACATGGCCGTCGGCCAGGCCTACCCCGAGTCCGGCGGCACCAACGAGTCCGCCGTCCACACCGACCTCGTCTGCGACCTGAGACTCGGCGGCAAGATGGAGGTCGACGGCGCCGTGATGCAGGAAGACGGCAAGTTCGTCGTCTGACGGCTCAGCCGTGCGCGAGCATGGCGATGATGATCCCGGCGAAGCCGAGGATCATCGTCCCGAAGAGACCGATGATGCCCCAGTAGGTGGCCCGCGCCAAGGCGCCCAACTCGGCCCGGATTGCGCCCGACTCGCTTCGAAATTCGGCTCGCATCGCCGCGAGGCCATCATCGATCTTGGTCTCCAGCCGAAGGAAGCCGTCGTCGACTTTCCTTTCGAGCCGTTCCATCTGCTGCTCGTCGCTCAGCCCCTGCATAAGCCGATCGAAGCACGCCCCCGAGCGCCCTTCAAGGGGCGTCACAGAGAATTTGCAAAGGCGTGTTGGGATGGCGCAAAGCTGCGGCGATCCGTGACTTACCGGTTCGGGATCGGTGAGCCCGCCAGGAGGAAGAACCAGGTGATCAGGGCGACCCCGGCAAGGAGCACAGAGGACATCATCACCGCCTCGACCACAGTCACCGAGTTGTGGACCGGGCCGGTGTCGCGCAGGCTCTTCATCCAGTTGGGCCGCGACTGCACCAGCCGGTTGCTGCCGGTGACGCGGACGTAGATGTCGTTGAGGCGGCCGATCAGCCAGGCGTCGAAGAGGACGGTGACGATGATCCCGATCACGACCACCATGTAGGGGCCGATGCTGGGGAACTGGCTGTGGGAGAGCTTCGAGGCGATGTAGACCCAGCCGAGCGGGATCAGCGTCCAGAGCGAGAAAGCGGCCAGGAGCATGGCGAAGAAGACGACCGTCGCCGCCAGGTTGCGCCCCAAGCTCCTCACCGTCATTTCCATGGCGATCCCCCTCTCATAGAATGACACCTCATGTCAGGTCATTCCAAGTGGTCATCGATCAAACACAAGAAGGGCGCCGCCGACGCGAAACGCGGCAAGCTCTTCAGCAAGCTCGCCCGCGCGATCACGGTCGCCGCGCGTGACGGCGGCGGCGATACCGAGGGCAACCCGGCCCTCGCCACCGCCGTGCAGAAGGCGCGCGAAGCGTCGATGCCGAAAGACAAAATCCAGAAGGCGATCGACACCGGCACCGGGGCCGGCAACGAGGGCGCCAACTACGAACACGTCCTCTACGAGGGCTATGGCCCGGCCGGGGTCGCGGTCCTGGTCGAGGCGCTGACCGACAACCGCAACCGCGCCAGCGCCGAGATCCGCCACGCCTTCTCGACCCACGGCGGTGGCCTCGGGGAGCCCGGATCGGTGGCCTGGAACTTCGAGAAAAAAGGCGTCGTCGTGGTCGACGGCGACCACTACAGCGAGGACGATCTGATGGCGGCGATCGACGCGGGCGCCGAGGACGTCCAGGAAGAGGGCGACAAAATGCGCGTCCTCAGCGAGCCGACCGACCTCACCGCGGTCAAAGCGGCGCTCGAGCAGGCCGGGGTGGAGATCGAGTCGGCGGCCCTCGCCACCGAACCGAAAAGCACCGTCGAGCTGACCGGCCGTGACGCCGAGCGGATGATCGACCTGCTCGAGGTGCTCGACGACCAAGACGACGTCGACCAGGTCTACGCCAACTTCGACATCCCCGAGTCGGTGCTCGAAGAGTTGGCTGCATAAGAGCCCTCTTAGAGAGCCCCTCTAAGCCGCCCCCGGACGCGGAAGCGCGGCCGCGAGATCGCCGGTCATGATGAGCGCGGCCGCGCGGGAGCAGAGGAGGCGGCGCCGTATCAGGGGGAGGCATCCGACCCCGCGCCCAGAATCATTTCCCTATGCAGGTGGTGATGGGGATCGACCCTGGCGCGGCAAATCTCGGCTTCGGCATCGTCTGGGTCGAGGGCAACCGCATGGTCGCACTCGACGGCGGCGTGGTCGAGACGGCCGCGGAGATGCCGATGGAGCGGCGCCTGGAGCGGATTCACACCGCGCTCGGCGAGCTGATGGCGTGGCACGAGCCGCGGGCGCTGGCGATCGAGCAGGTCTACTTCGGCAAGAACGTCGCCTCGGCGATGGTCGTCGGCCAGGCCAGCGGCGTCGCGATGCTAGCCGCCGCCCAGCGCGGCATCGCCTGCTTCGCCTACACCCCGCAGGCGATCAAGATGGCCGTCTGCGGCTCCGGTGCGGCGGGCAAGGAGCAGGTCCAGCGGATGGTGGGCACGCTGCTCGGGCTCCCCGACCCGCCGACCCCCGACCACGCCGCCGACGCGCTCGCCGTCGCGATCTGCCACGGCGGCAGCGAAGGCCGGCGCCAGGCGGTGGCGCGGAGCGGCCGCTGCGCCGGTCCGGCGCCCGGCGCGGGTGCGGCGGACCTCGCCGCCAAGCCACGCTTCACGCCGCGGGTGGCCGGATGATCGCCGCCGTCCGTGGCGAGGTGATGGTGCGCCGGCCTGATCACGTGGTGATCGACGCAGGCGGCGTCGGCTACCGCCTCGCGGTCTCGGCCGAGACCTTGAAAGCGGTCCCGGCGGCGGGCTCGGAGACGTTCCTGCACGCCGAGCTGATCGCCCGCGAGGACTCCCTCGCCCTCTACGGCTTCGCCTCCGAAGACGAGCGTGACCTCTTCCGCATGCTGATCTCGGTCAGCGGGGTCGGCCCAAAAGTGGCGATCGCGGCACTCTCCGGCGGCAGCTCGCGCGAGCTTCTCCGCGCGATCGCCGCGGGCGACACCAAACGCTTCCAGGCGGTCAACGGGATCGGCAAGCGGACGGCGGAGCGGATCATCGTCGAGCTGCGCGAGAAGGTCGCGGGCGCGCTCGAGGTCGAGTCGGCGATCGCCGCCGCCGAGGAAGGCGACGCCCGGGCGCTGGCTCGCGACGGCCTCGTCAACCTCGGCTACCAGCCGCTGGAGGCCGAGCAGCTGCTCGAAGGCCTCGAGGGCGAAGACGCCGAGGAGCTCCTCGCCGGGGCGCTGCGCAAGGCGGGGGCGAGCCGATGAGCGACTTCGATCCCACCGGCGACGAGCCGATCGGCGCCAATCGCATCCGCACCCCCGGTCTCGACCATGAGTCGGTGCCGGTCGACGCCCAGGTGAAGGTTCACGATCAACGCGCCGACGCCGAGGATCTCGATCGGTCCCTCCGCCCGCCGACCCTGGCCGACTTCGTCAACCAGGTGCAGGTGACCGAGCAGCTGGGGATCTTCATCGAGGCCGCTCGCCGCCGCGGCGAGCCGCTCGACCACGTCCTCCTCGCCGGCCCGCCGGGCCTCGGCAAGACCTCGCTGGCCAACATCGTCGCCGCCGAGCTCGGCGTGCCGCTGGTGCAGACCGCGGGCCCGGCGCTCGAGCGCAAGGCCGACGTCGCCTCCTTCCTCACCGCGCTGGAGCCCGGCAGCGTCTTCTTCATCGACGAGATCCACCGCCTCGGCCGCGCGGTCGAGGAGACGCTCTACCCGGCGATGGAGGACGGCGAGCTCCCGGTGGTGCTCGGCCAGGGTGCCGGCGCCCGCACCGTCACCCTGCCGCTGCCCCCGTTCACGCTGGTCGGCGCGACGACCCGCGCGGGCCTCTTGACCACGCCGCTGCGCGACCGCTTCGGCGTCAGCCACCGCCTCGAGCACTACGACCCCGAGCACCTGGCGCTGATCGTCGAGCGCTCCGCCGGGATCCTCGAGGTCGAGATCGACATCGAGGGCGCTCACACGATCGCCTCCCGCTCGCGCGGCACCCCGCGCGTCGCCAACCGGCTGCTGAAGCGGGTCCGCGACTACGCCGAGGTGAAGGGGAGCGGGGCGATCGACGCCGGCATCGCCGCCGACGCCCTGGCGATGCTCGAGGTCGACGAGGCGGGCCTCGACCGCGCCGACCGCGCCCTGCTCGACATCGTGGCGACGAAGTTCGGCGGCGGCCCGGTCGGCCTCTCGACCCTGGCGGTCGCGATCGGCGAGGAGCAGGACACGATCGAGGACGTCCTCGAGCCCTACCTGCTGCAGCAGGGACTGCTGAAAAGGACCCCGCGGGGGAGGGTCCTCACGCAGCGCGCCTACGACCATCTCGGCCTGCCCGCCCCCGCGGGCGAGGCAAGCCTCTTTTAGCGCCGTGACTCGCGTCCGACGCCTCGCGAGCGCTTAACTCGTCGCATAGAGCGATCATCTAGCCTGTCCCGACGATGCCGTTTTTCATCTGCCCAAACTGCGGCCACCGCGAGGTCGGCGGCTCCAGGACCGAAGGGTTCAGCCGTCGCCCTAAGGGTTGCTCGAAATGTGGGTTCGGGTTCGTATTCGAACTACTCGACGATTATTATCCGGCTCCGAACGCAGCGTTCTTCGTCTGCGATCAGCAGGAACGGGTTATCGATGCGGGCAAGGGGAGCTACGAGTTGACGGGTTTGACCGACGAGGACGTGATCGGGCGTCCGGTGCGCGAGGTGCTTGGCCTCGACTGGATCGACCCGGGCGACGGCGGTCCGGAGGAGGACACCGATGGCGACGGCAAGACCGATCCGATCGAGACCTCACTGGAGTGGGGCGTGCGGTCGCTCGGCAAGCGCGTCTCGGTCAACGCCGAGGGCGACCTTCCGGCCAAGGCAGTGGCCGACGTCTTCCCCGCCTATGACGACGACGGCGGGCTTCTGCTTGTCCTGACCCCGGAGGGATAGGTCCCATGGGCTCAAGGCGGCAGCACGTCTTCGTCCTGCTCTTCGTGATCGCCTTGGTGGCGGTCTCGGGGCTCATCATCGCGAGCAAGGAAACGAAGCTCGGCCTCGATCTGCAGGGCGGGCTGCAGTTGGTCTACGAAGGTCAGCCGACCGGCACGGCGACCGAAGTCTCCGGTCAGGACATCGAAGACTCGATCAACATCATCGAAAAGCGGATCAACAACCTCGGCGTGTCCGAGTCCGAAGTTGCCCGCCTCGGTGACAAAAACATCACGGTAGGCCTACCTGGCGTCACCGACACCAACCGCGCCGCCGAACAGGTCGGGACTACCGCCCAGCTCTACTTCTTCGACTGGGAGCCGAACCTGATCGGTCCCGAGCGCGTGATCGGCGGCCATCCGGGCCAGAACCCGCCCTCCGGCCCGGTCAAGAAGCTGGAAGAAGAATGGAAAGAAGCGGGGCGGAATCCGGAAAGCTTCGAGAACAAAGGCCTGATCGCGTCGGGCGCCTTCCCCAGCGCCTACCAGGCGGCGCTGCTCGCCGCCGAACAGGAACCGGTCGAAGACTGCGAAAAATGCTCGATTGGCAGAACCCAGTACTACCTCTTCGAAAAAGGCGCTCCGCACAAGCTCCTGGCCGGCCCCGAGACGACCAAGAAAGACCTCTACGAAAGCCCGACCGGCGAAGAACTGCCCAAAGACGGGCTCGTGGTCGAAGTCCCCGCCGGCACGATCCTGGTCTCCGAACTGCCGATCGACCAAACGGGGAAGGTCGACGAAACCGCCCAGCCCGGCTGGTTCGCGCTGAAGGACAACCCGGCGCTCTCGGGCAGCGAAATCACCGAACCGAGGCAGGAATACCAGCAGGGGACGGGCGAACCGAACGTCGCCTTCAAATTCACCGACAAGGGGCGGGAAAACTTCCAGAACGTCACCCGGCAGATCGCCCAGCGCGGCCAGGCGCAGGCGATCGGGCCGGCGAGCCCGGAACAGGCGGCGGCCCTCTCCGGCCACTTCGCGGTCATCCTCGACAACGAAGTCCAGAGCCGCCCGATCATCAACTTCGCCGAAAACCCGGACGGGATCGACGGCCGCCAGGGCGCCGAGATCTCCGGCGGCTTCTCCGGCGAACACGGCCTCGAACAGGCGCAGGAACTGGCGACGACGCTGCAGATCGGGGCGCTGCCGATCGACCTGCACCTGATCTCCGAGACGCAGGTCTCGGCGACGCTCGGCTCGCAGGCGCTTCACGACGGGATCAAGGCCGGGATCATCGGCCTCGCCCTGGTGATCATCTTCCTGCTCGCCTACTACCGCTTCCTCGGGCTGGTGGCGACGATCGCCCTGGGCGCCTACGGGGTCATCTTCTTCGCCCTGATCAAACTGATCCCGATCACCCTGACGCTGCCGGGGATCGCGGGCCTGGTGCTGACGATCGGCGTCGCCGCCGACTCCAACATCGTCATCTTCGAGCGAATAAAGGAGGAGGTGCGGGCCGGCAGATCGATGCAGAGCGCGATCGCCGCCGGCTACAAACGCGGGATCTCGACGATCGTCGACGCGAACGTCGTCACCCTCCTGACCGCCTTCATCCTCTTCGTGCTGGCGACCGCCGGGGTCAAGGGCTTCGCCTTCACGCTCGGCGTCGGCACGATCACCTCGCTCTTGACCGCGGTCGTCTTCACCCAGGCGCTGCTCGGCACGATGAGCAACTCGAAGCTGCTGCGCTCGCCGAACGCGCTAGGGGCGGGCGGCGAGGGCCGGCGCTGGCACTTCGACTTCATGGGCGCCAGCCGTTGGTTCTTCACCTTCTCCGGCGTGATCCTGATCATCGGGGCGCTGGCGCTCTCGACCAAGGAGTTGAACTTCGGCATCGACTTCAAGTCGGGCACGCGGATCACCGCGGCCCTGGAAAAGCCGACCGACGAGGCAGAAGTCCGCGAAACGCTGGAAGGCGCCGGGGTGAACAACGCCGAGATCCAGCAGGTGACGGTGCCGCACTTCGGCTCGAACGTCTTCCAGATCGAGTCGGCGCAGCTGAAGCCGGGCGAGGTCCACGCCACCGAAGCCGCCCTGCAACGGGCCTACGGGATCGACAAGGAAGGCTTCGAAAGCACCAGCGTCGGGCCGACCTTCGGCAACCAGGTAGCCGAATCGGCGGTCAAGGCGCTGATCTTCTCGCTGCTGGTGATCCTGATCTACGTGGCGCTGCGGTTCGAGCCGAAATTCGCCGTGCCGGTGCTGATCTCCCTCTTCCACGACATCCTGATCACCGGCGGCGTCTATGCGCTGACCGGCCAGGAAGTGTCGAGCGGCACCGTGGCGGCCTTCTTAACCATCTTGGGCTACTCGCTCTACGACACGATCATCGTGTTCGACCGAATACGAGAGAACATGCCGCGCATGCCGCGCGCGGCGTTCTCGCAGATCGTCAACCGCTCGATGAGCGAGGTGCTGACCCGATCGCTGGCGACCAGCTTCACGACGCTCCTGGCGGTGGTCTCGCTGCTGGTCTTCGGCTCAGCGACGCTGCAAGACTTCGCCTTCGCGATGCTGATCGGGATCGCCTCCGGCACCTACTCGTCGATCTTCATCGCCTCGCCGGTGCTGACCGCGTGGAAGGAACGCGAGCCGCAATACATCCGGCGCCGGCTGCGGATCGCCGAGGCCTCGGGGGGCGTGGTGCCCGCCTTCGCCGACGACGTCCAGGTGGCGAAGCTGGCCGACGACGACGAGACCGAAGCGGAGATCGCCGCCGACATCGAGGCCGAAGCGCCGCTGGCCGAGGCAACGGGAGCCGAGCGCCGGCGCCGGCTCGGCAGGGGCAGGGTCGCGACCGCCGAGCCGCTTGACCTGGCCAAGGAGCCGCAAGCCGAGGAAGCCCCGCAGCCCGAGCAGGCGCCGGAGGCGCCGAGTCCCGCCGAGGGCGAGGAGAAAGCCCCCGCCCGTGCGGGCCGCAGCAACGGCGACGGCGCCAACCCGGAGTCGGCCGAGCGCCGCAAACGGAACGAGGAGCGCCGCGCCAAACGCGCCCAGCGGCGCAAAGGCGGCCGACGGCGATGAGCGAGGTGCGTCCCTAGATGGCTTTCCTGGTCTTCCTCACGATGGGCATCGCCCTCTGGCACTTCACCGTGTTCCTGCCCGATCGCTTCTGGCAGGGGATCGTCGGCGCCTTCGTCGGCTCGGTGATCGGCGCCATCGTGGTCGGCACGATCATCCTCCTGATCGACGGCCAGAGCGTCGGCAATACGACGATCGGCACCGCCCTCTCGGCGATCCCGGGCGTGGCGATCGGCCTCGGCGTGGTCTGGCTGCTCGGCAGCCGCGAACCCCACTACGACTGACTCGTCGTTTCCAGGCATTTTGCGGGCGAACCACGGACGATTTTCCGCCGGGTGCCTTCCTAGCCTGGAAGCGTGCCGAAAACCGCCAACGCATTCGCCGCCGATCCATATGACTACGCCGACGTTCGCGCCGTCGCCGACGCGCTCGGGCTAAGCCAGCCCGTCGCCGTGACGCTCGTCCGGCGTGGCTACCGGACGCCAGACGAGGCCCGTGCCTTCCTCGCCGCCGACGAGACCCACCCGCCGGAGGCGTTCCAAGGAATGGATGAGGTCGTCGCGACGGTCTGGGCGGCGATCGAAGCGGGCGAGCGGATCACGGTCCACGGGGACTTCGACGTCGACGGGGTCAGCGCGACGGCGCTGCTGATCGGGACGCTGCGGGAGCTCGGGGCCGACTGCGACTGGCTGATCCCGGACCGGATCGCCGACGGGTACGGGCTCGGTAAGGAGAACGTGGAGAAGCTCGCACACCGGGGGACCGCACTGTTGATCACCGTCGACTGCGGAATCACCGCGGTGGAGCAGGTGGCGCACGCACAGGAGCTGGGGATGGAGGTGATCGTCACCGATCATCACCAGCGGGACGAGCAGCTGCCGGCCTGCCTGACCCTGCACCCCGAAGCGAGCGGCTATCCGTTCGAGGCGCTCTGCGGGACCGCCGTGGCTTGGAAGTTGGCCTGCGCGCTGCGGGAGGGGGACGCCGTGGAGAGAGACCTCGACCTCGTGGCGTTGGCGACCGTCGCTGACGTGGTGCCGCTGGTGGGGGAGAACCGGTCACTGGTCAAGCGGGGGCTGGCCGAGATGCGGCGGACCAAGCGCGTCGGGCTGAGGGCGCTGATGGAGGCGTCGAGGTGCGAGCCGAGTCGGTTGGACGAGGGGGACCTTGGATTCCGGCTCGCCCCGCGGATCAACGCGGCGGGGCGGCTTTACCGGGCCGACGCCGGGGTCGAGTTGCTGCTCACCGAGGACGAGGGGCGGGCGAAGCAGATCGCCGAGGAGCTGGGGCGGGCGAACTCGGAGCGGCGCGCCGCCGAGCGCGAGGTCGATGCGGCGGCGGAAGCGGCGCGGCGCGAGTTGCCGGATGAGTTGAAGAAAGCGAACGGGCTGGTGCTCGCCGGCGAGGGCTGGCACCCGGGCGTGGTCGGGATCGTCGCCTCGCGGCTGGTCGAGCGCCACCATCGACCGGTCGTCGTCATCTCCCTGGACGGGGAGGGGGGAGGCCGCGGCTCGGGCCGCAGCATCCCCGGCTTCGACCTGCACGCGGCCCTCGAGGCCTGCTCCGAGCACCTTGAGACCTTCGGCGGCCACAAGGCTGCCGCCGGACTGTCGCTCAAGGCGGAGAACCTGGAGGCCTTTCGCCGGGCCTTCCCCAAGCATGCCGACGAGGCCCTCGGCCCCGAGGACCTGAAGTGGACCGAGCGGATCGACGCGATGATCGGTGGCGTCGGCCTCGGCCTCGACCTCGCCGAAGAGCTCGGCCAGTTGGCCCCCTTCGGGATGGGCAACCCCGGCGTGCGGCTGATGGTCCCCTCGGCGCGGGTCACCGACGTGCGGACGATGGGGGAGGAAGGCAAGCACTCACGCTTCAGCCTCCACAGTGGCTCCCACCGCGCCCTCGGCGTCGCCTTCGGCCGCTCCTCACTCGGCGTCGATGACGACGATCGGGTCGACGCCGCCGTGCGGCTCGAGGTCAACTACTGGAACGGCGCGGTCGAGCCGCGCGTCGTCCTCCGCGAGGTCTACCCCCTCGAAGAGGCCCCAGACGCCCTCTCGCTGCACCCGTGCAGCTGCAACGACACCGAGTGGTGGCAGCGCTTCGAGGCCGAGGCCACCCGCGACCTCACCACTCAAGAAAATGCTGTGGAGAGAAACTCCCGCTATGCGGGAGCAAAGCTCCACGGCGCGGCCGAGGGTTCGGCGCGGCGCGTAGTCGAAGGGACGGCTTCGTCACCGACCGCGACGATCGCGGAGCTCGTCTCGAGCGGCGCCGGCGTCCTCGCGGTCGCCGCCGACGCCTCCCGCCGCGCCGCCCTCGCCAACGGCGCTACTGGCCTCGCCCGCTTCAACGGCGGCGCCGCCCTGATCGCCTGCCACCGCTGCGGCGCAGACACGGTCGCGTCCCTCGCATCCCGCGCCCAGAGCGGCCTCGCCCTCACCGACTATGCGGCCCTCGCCATGTCCCCCGACCTCGCCACCCACTTCGAGCACGTCGTCCTCGTCGACGCCCCTCGCTCCCCTGCCGACGTCGAGCGCGTAACCCGCGCGTTCGCCGCCACATCGCCCCAGGCCAACGGCCCCGTCCGCGCCGCAAGCGCTAGCGCGCCCATCGGCTTTCTCCACCCGCTCTTCTCCCCCTCCGAGCACTCCTTCGCCCTCGGCGTCCTCGCCGCCCAAGCCCCGTCCCGCGAGACCATCGTCGGCGTCTTCCGCGCCCTCCGCACCGGCGGCGAGCTCACCGGCCCCGAGCTCCGCGCCGCGCTCGCCGGCCCCGGCCCGCACCCGCTCGCCCCCGAGCCCGCTGCCCGCGCTTTCCGCGTCCTGCTTGAACTTGGCCTGGTTGCGGGTAGCACCAACGCGGGCAACGGACTCGTCAGGGTCGTATCCTCTGAAGGGACAAACCTGGAGCGCTCAACCGCGTTCCGGGCCTATGGCGAAGAGCTTTCGGAGGCGGTCTCATTTCTTCAAAGCCCCAAATTTCCCTAGAGCGCAAGGAGTTGCTCGGCGACCTGTTCGCGGTCGTCGAGGAGTTCGACTCTGCGCACGAGGAGCCGCCCGCGGGCGGGTTCGGCGGCACCGCGCTGGCGGTGGCGACGATCGACCGGGCCAAGGTCGAGCGCGCCTTCGACTTCGCCTGCGAGCGCCACGCCGACCAGAAGCGCTACTCCGGCGACGAGTTCATCACCCATCCGGTGGGTGTCGCCCAGATCTGCGCCGGGATGCGCCTCGACACCGAGACCCTGTGCGCGGCGCTGCTCCACGACACGGTCGAGGACACGAGCGCGACGCTGGAGGAAGTGGAGGCCGAATTCGGCGAGGAGATCGCCCAGCTGGTCGACGGCGTCACCAAGCTGACCGGGATGAACTTCGAGAGCCGCGACGAGCGGCAGGCCGAGAACTACCGCAAGATGATGGTGGCGATGGCCACCGACGTCAGGGTGATCCTGATCAAGCTGGCCGACCGCCTCCACAACATGCGCACGCTCGGCGCGCTGCCGAAGCAGAAACAGACGCTGAAGTCGCACGAGACCCTGGAGATCTACGCGCCGCTGGCCCACCGGCTCGGGATCCACGCGATCAAGTGGGAGCTCGAGGACCTCGCCTTCGCCACCCTCCACCCGCGCAAGTACGCGGAAATCAAACAGCTGGTCGCCCAGCAGCGCGACGAGCGCGAGACCTACGTCGCCGAGGCGGGTGAGTTCCTCAGCGAAGAGCTGGAAGAGGTCGGCATCGAGGCCGAGATCTCCGGCCGCGCCAAGCACTTCTACTCGATCTACACGAAGATGGCGAAGA
>JAFDWF010000215.1 GCA_018268575.1 Actinomycetota bacterium | reverse complement strand
GTCGAGCCCGCCCGCCGACCGGGCCCCGGCCTTCGGCGCGCCGCCCGCCCGTCGCGGCCGCCGGCGCCTCGGCCTCGGCGGCCACCGTCGCCGGCTCTTCGTCTTCGCCGCCGCCACCGCGGCGGCCGCGGTGGTCGCCGCGGTCCTCGTCCTCGGCTCCGGCCCGACCGCCCAGCCCGCCGCGGCGGCGATCCTCCGCCAGACCGCCAAGGTCGCCGCCTCGCCGGGCCCCTACGAGGTCTCCGCGCTCCCCGGGCCGGGTCAGTTCCTCTACCGCAAGTTCAAGCGCATCGAACTGAAGGGCTGGGTGCCCGGCGGCACCTCCTCGGGCGGCGGCATGCTGCCCTGGCCGAACGCCTTCAACGCGCTGATGCCGACCACGCAGCAGTGGTGGACGGGCACCGACGGCGCCGGCCGCGTGCGCGAAGTCGCGGGCACCCCGCGCTTCTTCACCACCGCCGAACGGACCCGCTGGGAAGAAGCGGGCGCGCGCCTGCCCGCCCCCTTCGACCCCGAATACCAGCGCAAGTACCACAAGGCCTTCGCAGGTGCCTTGGCGCTGCGCGAAGGCGTCGTCGACACCGAACACGGGCCGCTCAGGGGCTTCCACTTCCCTGATACCTCGAAGCTGCCGACCTCGCCGGAAGCGCTGCGGCACGCGGTCGAAGCGAACGCGATCGAAGTGAAGGGCTTCAACCTGATGTGGCCGGGGAAGAAGCACCTCGACGCGAAGGAGACGAGCGAAGAGCTGCTGAACGTGCTCACCGAAGGGATCGCCTCGACGCCGCAACTGCGGGCGGCGATCTTCAACGCCCTGGCCGAACTGCCGGGGATCGAGATCCACACCGGCGCCACCGACTTCCTCGGCCGCGAAGGCGACGCGATCCGCACCTTCGACAACAAATACGGGACCGGCTCGGAACTGATCTTCGACCCCGACACCTCGGCGGTGCTCGCGCAGCGCTACTACCTCACCCGGCCCTCGCAGGAGCGGCCGCTGAAGGGCCTGCCGGGAGGGACGACGATCATGGAGACCGACTACCTGCGCGTCGCGGTCGTCGACTCGACCCACGCGACCGGCGCCGCCACGGCTAAGGGCTCCGGCTCGTAACCGATCGATCCCCGGCACGGTGCCTCGTCGGGAGTCCCGCTGACCGCGTGCGGGGCCTCGGCGCCGCTCGTTCACCTGGACACACCAGGGTGTGCCCAGGTGAACGAGCGTGCACTTGAGCCGGTCATGGGCGGCTCAAGTGCACACTCGTGACATGGGGCGCAGGAAGTCTCACGCCTCCGTCCCCGGACCTGCGCCCTTCTCCGCCCCGAGTGTATGCCCAAGGAGAGGGCGCCCCTCGCACAGGTCGTGTAGGGAATGCAGGGAGAATCGCTCACCGTGCGCATTGTCCGACGGCGACCTGACTCGCATACTCCCGTGGTGTCATCCCCGCTCAACGCCCAGGTCGAGGCTCGACCGGCGCCTGCTACCACGGCTGCGTCGGGTGCCTCGCCGGGTGGTTGGGCGCGGGTCTTCGATTCCCCGCACGCGGCGGCGGTCGTTGGCGCGATCACGATCGCCTTCTCCAGCATCCTGGTCGACCTGAGCCACGCCAGCCCGGCCACCGCGGCGATCTTCCGCTGCGTCTACGCGCTCCCCGTCCTCGGCTTCCTGGCCTTCCACGAGTCGCGCCGGATCGCCGAGCACCCGCAGCCGCGCCGGCGCTGGGTCTACCTGGCGGGCGCCTTCCTCGGCGCCGACCTGATCCTCTGGCACCACGCGATCGAGGACGTCGGCGCCGGCCTGGCGACGATGCTGGCCAACGTCCAGGTGCTGATCCTGCCCTTCGTCGGCTGGCTGATCTGGCACGAACGGCCGAGCCGGCGGGTCCTCGCCGCGGTCCCGGTGGCGGCGCTCGGCGTCGTGCTGATCTCCGGCGTGCTCGGCAACCCCTACGGCGTCGACCCGACCCGCGGCGTCATCTTCGGCCTGCTCGCCGGCGCCGCCTACGTCGGCTTCCTGCTCCTGATGCGGGGCGATCCAGGTGCCAAGTACCGGGTCGCGGGGGCGCTCTTCGACGCCACCCTCGCCGCGGCGATCTTCTGCACCGTCGCCGGCCTCGTCGTCGGCGAAGCGCACCTGGTCCCGACCTGGCCCAGCGCCGGCTGGCTCGTCCTGCTGGCGCTCAGCTCGCAGGTCTTCGGCTGGCTGATGATCACCGGCTCGATGCCCCACCTGCCGACCGCGACCACCTCGATGATCCTGATCGCCCAGCCCGCCGCCACCGTGATCTTCGCCGCGATCATCCTCGACCAGATCCCCTCCGCCGGCCAGCTGCTCGGGGTCGCCGTGATCCTCGGCTGCCTCGCCGCCGTCACCTTGCTGCCGAAGAAGGCGAGTAGCGGGTGAGCGCCCCCGCGACCCTGCGGTTGACCGCCGAGCAGCGCGCCGTCCTCGACGGCGCCGACGGCGAGGCCGCGGCGCTGGCGATGCGGGTCGTCTGCCGGATGGCGGGCGTCGCCGGCGCCTCCCGCCTGCGCCCGATCGCCTCCGCCCACATCGACGGCTGCATCTACTTCGGCGTCTCGATGCTCGACTTCGCCGAGCGCCTGGTCGAGCTCGGCGCCGAGGTGAGGGTGCCGACGACCTCCAACGTCGGCTCGATCGACCTGATCCACCCCGAGCTCTTCCAGGGCGACCCCGCCACCGCGGCCGGCGCCCGCAAGCTGATGGACGCCTACGTGGCGATGGGCTGCAAGGCGACCTGGACCTGCGCGCCCTACCAGCTGCCGGCCCGACCCGGCCTCGGCGAGCACGTCTGCTGGGCCGAGTCGAACGCGATCGTCTTCGCCAACTCGGTCCTCGGCGCCCGCACCGACCGCTACGGCGATTTCATGGACATCTGCGCCGCGATCGTCGGCCTCGTCCCCGACGCGGGCCTCCACCGCGACGAGAACCGCCGCGGCCAGATCGTCTTCGACCTCTCCGGCCTCGGCGAGAGGCTGCTCGCCGCCGACGCCTTCTACCCGGCGCTTGGACACCTGATCGGCAAGGAGGCCGAAGGCGAGCTGCCGGTGATCGTCGGCCTGCCCGGCGAGGTCGACGAGGACCGGCTGAAGGCGGTCGGGGCGAGCGTCGCCTCCTCCGGTGGGGTGGCGATGTTCCACGCGGTCGGCCTCACCCCGGAGGCGCGGACGCTCGAGGCGGCGCTCGGCGGCGAGCCACCCCGCCGCCGGATCCCGGTGACCGCGGCGATGGTCCGCGCCTCCCGCGACGCGCTCGGCCAGATGCCGCCCGGCACCGCCCTCGACGCCGTCTGCATCGGCACCCCGCACTTCTCGCTGACCGAGTTCGCGAAGCTCGATGCGGTCCTCGCCGACCTCGACCCGCCGGCGCTCGCCGCGCCCTTCTACGTCTCCACCGGTCGCTGGGTCTGGGAGGAGGCGCGGCGCCGCGGCCACCTCGACCGGGCCGAGCGCCTCGGCGTCACCGTCGTCGTCGACACCTGCACCTACAACACCCGGATCCTTTCCGAGGACGCCACCCGGGCGATGACCAACTCCGGCAAGTGGGCCTACTACGCGCCCGGAAACATCGGCGTCGAGGTCGCCTTCGGCAGCCTGCGCGAGTGCGTCCTCTCCGCCGCCACGGGCCGCGTGGTGCGCGAGGAGGGGGAGTGGTCGTGAAGCTCGAGGTGCGCCCGCTCACCCCCGGGACCGCAACGGGCGCGCCCCTCCGCCTCGCCGAGCCGCTCAGCTTCTGGGGCGGCTTCGACGCCGAGACCGGCCGGGTCATCGACGTCCGCCACCCGCAGCACGGCGAGGTCCTCAGCGGCCGCGTCCTGCTGATGCCCGCCGGCCGCGGCTCCAGCTCTGGCAGCGCCCTGCTCGCCGAGGCCCTCCGCCTCGGCACCGCCCCGGCGGCCATCGTCCTCGGCCGGGTCGACGAGATCATCGCCCTCGGCGCGGTGGTGGGGGAGGAGCTCTACGGCCGCCGCTGCCCCGTGGTCAGCGTCGAGGGCGAGCTCCCCGAGGTCGGCGCCGCCGCCGCGGCGACTGTCCGCTCCGATCCCGACGCGGGTCGGGGGGAGTTCGAGCTCGTTTAAGGCTCGGCGGGGGTGCAGGCCGGCAAGGGTTCGGGCCGTAGAAATCGGAGCTCAGGCGTCCCGGGCGTCCCGGAGGCGGCCACGGCCTGCCCGGGTCGCCTCCGGGAAGGCCGGGTCCCTTATGCATCCGGGCGCCAGCCGGCGACGCCCCCGTCCCTCGAGCGCCCCCGGAGCCCCTCACGGATCGACCGCCTACGCGAGCTCCACGGCCCGCGCCGTGACGCTCTCGGTGAGCGCCCTGACCAGCGGCGGCGCCAGCTCGGTGATCCTCGTCACGAGGCCGACCGAGTGGGAGATCTGTGGTGCGACGAGCGGCAGGGCGCGCATGCCGTCGGGTACGCCGTAGAGCTCGACCCAGGCATCCGAGACGATGCTCGGCCAGCCGGCCCGCACGTAGGAGATGAGGGCCGAGATCGAGTCGGTCTCGACCACCGCGGAGACGGCGGCGCCGTTGCGGTCGAGGGCGTCGTCGATGATGCGGCGGTTCTGCATGTCGGGGGTGAGCAGGCAGAGCGAGGAGCCGTCGAGGTCCGACCAGCGCACGCTCTTGCCCGTTCGCCGCTCGGTCGTCAGGAGGACGTAGCGCTCCGTGTAGACGGCCGTCGCGGTGACCGCGCCTACCGGCTCGTTGTCGAGATAGGTCAGGCCGGCGTCGATCCGGAAGGCCGCCAGCTCGTCGACGATCATGTCCGAGGAGAGCGAGCGGATCTCGAGGTGGACGCCGGGGTGGCTGGAGAGGAGCCCGCGGGTGATCCCGGCGACGGCCGGGAGGGCGGTGGGGATCACGCCGAGCGTGAGGCGCCCGTTGAGGGCGCCGGCGAACCGCGTCGCTTCGACCGTCAGACCCTGCACGCCGGCGAGCGCCTCGCGGGCCCAGCGCACCAGCGATTCGCCCGGCGGCGTGAGGACGGCGCCGCGGCTCTCGCGGCGGACGAGCTCGACCCCGAGCTCGGCCTCGAGCTTCGCGATCGCCACCGAGACGGCCGGCTGCGAGGCGTTGCAGCGCTCCGCCGCGCGGCCGAAGCTGCCCTCGCCGGCGAGGGCGACGAGGTATTCGAGCTGGCGCAGGTTCATGCAGTCCTACCCATTAACGTAACTTATCGATGGCCAAGAGTCGCATATTGGACGCGCATCGTTCTTTGGCCTAGCTTGGGGGGTCGGCATGTCCAGGAACCTTGTCGAGCTGATCCGCCGCCATCACGCCGTCGAGGCGCCCACCGCGCTCGAGGTGCTGAAGGCGGCGATGGACGATCACGGCGAATTGACCGATGCCGACCGCGAGCGCGCCGCGGCGCTCTCCGGCCTCCCCGAGGCGGCGGTGTTCGGAGTGTCGACCTTCTATGACGACCTCCTCGCCCCGCGTGGCGAGCGCCACGTCCGGGTCTGCACCGGCACCGCCTGCTTCGCCGCCGCCGGCGACGCCCCCGTCGCTCGCCTGAGCGCCGACCTCGGCATCGCTCCCGGCGAGCGCGCCGAGGACCGCTCGGTATCGCTGGCGGAGACGGTCTGCCTCGGCTTCTGCCATTCGTCGCCGGCGGTCAGGGTGGGGGAGGTCGTCGATGCCGGGCCGGGTGCGCTCGACCGCGCGGTCAGCGGGGAGACGCGCCCCGCGCCGGAGCCCGACTGGGAGAGCGTCCTGCCCGAGCCGGTCCTCACCAGACCGGGCGGCTGGCACGGCCTCCGCCGGGCGCTCGACACCCTGGGGCGCGAGCGGCTGCTCGCCGAGGTCGAGGCCGCCGAGGTGCGCGGGCGCGGCGGCGCCGGGTTCCCGGCCGGGGCGAAGTGGAGCTTCGCCGCCAAGGCCGCCGGGCCGGAGAAGTTCATCGTCGCCAACGGGGACGAGGGCGATCCCGGCTCCTACATCGACAAGTACCTGATGGAGCGCAGCCCGGAGCTGCTGCTGGAGGGCATGGCCCTGGCGGGCTTCGCGGTCGGCGCCGCCCACGGCTTCGTCCTCTGCCGCTCCGAGTACCCGCTCTCGAAGCCGGCGCTCGAGCTGGAGGCGGCCCGGGCCCGCGAGGAGGGCCTCCTCGGCACCGGCATCCTCGGCACCGACTTCGACTTCGACGTGACGATCATCGAGGGCGCCGGCTCCTACGTCGTCGGCGAGGAGACCGCGCTGCTGGCCTGCGTGCAGGGCCTCCGCGGCACGGTCTCGGCGCGGCCGCCGTTTCCCGCCGAGCGCGGCATCTACGGGATGCCGACCGTGGTCAACAACGTCGAGACGCTCTGCAACATCCCCTTCGTCGCCGCCCGCGGCGCCGAGGCCTATCGGGCGCTCAGCCCCGACACCGAGACCGCCGGCTCGAAGCTCGTCTGCTTCAACGAGCGCTTCGCCCGCCCGAGCGTCTACGAGGTGCCCTTCGGGATGACCGTGCGCGAGCTCTGCGAGGACGTGGCAGGCGGCCTCGCGGGCGGCGCCGAGATCAAGGCCGTCCAGATCGGCGGCCCACTCGGCGGGATCCTGCCCGCCTCGCTGCTCGACACCCGGTTCGACTTCGAACCGCTCGCCGCGGTCGGCTGCATGGTCGGGCACGGCAGCATCCTCGCCTTCGACCAGGCCACCGATATGCGCGAGGTCGCCCGCCACCTGCTGCGCTTCGGCGCCGAGGAGAGCTGCGGCAAGTGCTTCCCCTGCCGGATCGGCCTGCGTCGCGCCCACGAAGAGTTCGCCACTGACGCCCCGGTCGACCGCGCCCGCCTGGAAGAGCTGCTCGAGGCGCTCGAGCTGGGCAGCCTCTGCGCCCACGGCGGCGGCATGCCGGCGCCGCTGCGGAGCCTCCTGACCCACTTCCCGGAGGAGCTGGGGCTGCGATGACGACGGTGAGCGTCGACGGGGTCGAGGTCGAGGTGGCGGCGGGGACGACGATCCTCGAAGCCGCCCAGCTGGCCGGCCGCTGGGTGCCGACCGTCTGCTACGACGAGCGCCAAGCCCCCTTCGGCGCCTGCCGGGTCTGCATGGTCGGGGTCGTCGGATCGCCGAAGCCGCTGCCCGCCTGCACCACGCCCTGTCGCGACGGGATGGAGATCGAGACCGAGGAGCCGACCGCCCGGCGGGTCTCGCGGGCGGTGGTCGAGCTGGTGCTCTCCGAGCTGCCGGAGGCTCCCGCCCCGCACACCGAGCTCGCCCAGGTCGCCGAGCGCCTCGCGGTCGGCGAGCCGCGCTGGGGCGGCGCCGTCCATCGCCGCGACGACGACCTGCGCCATCCCTACCTGGCGCTCCGGCACGAGCTCTGCATCTCCTGCGGCCGCTGCGTGCGGGCCTGCGACGAGGTGCAGGGCGCCTTCGCGCTGACCGCGACCGGCCGCGGCTTCGAAGCGAACATCGCGGCGGGCCTCGACGCCGGGTTCGAGGAATCGAGCTGCGTCTCCTGCGGCGCCTGCGCCGACACCTGCCCGACCGACGCGATCTCCGAGATCAGCCTGGTGAAACGACTGAAAGGGGCCTGACGATGGCCATCGCGATCCCCACCGACGTGAAGACGAGCGACGAGCGATTCGACCGCACCGCGACCACCACCTGCGGCTACTGCGGGGTCGGCTGCCGGCTGGAGACCCGCGCGTCAGGCGGCCGGATCGTCTCGATCGGCCCGGCCCTCGACGGACCCGCGAACGAGGGCCACACCTGCCTCAAGGGGCGCTTCGCCCACGGCTTCACCCGCTCCCCGGACCGCCTGCGGACGCCGCTGATCCGCGAAGACGGCGAGCTGCGGCCGGCGACCTGGGAGGAAGCGCTCGACCGGATCGTCGCCGAACTCGAGCGGATCAAGGGCGCCCACGGCGCCGACGCGCTGGCCGGCCTCGCCTCCTCGCGGGCGACCAACGAGGACTGCTACGCGATGACCCGTCTGATGCGGGCCGCGGTCGGCACCAACAACATCGACAACTGCTCGCGCGTCTGCCACTCGCCGACCTCCTTCGCGCTGCGCAAATCCTTCGGCCTCTCCGGCGCGACCGGCTCGTTCACCGACCTCGACCAGGCCGAGGTGGCGCTCCTGCTCGGCGTCAACCCGACCCAGGGACACCCGGTGGTCGGCGCCCGGATCAAGCAGGCGGCGCTGCGCGGCTGCAAGCTGATCACGATCGACCCGCGCCGGATCGAGCTGGCCGACTACGGTCAGGTCCACCTGGCGCCGCGGCCCGGCACCAACGCCGCCGTGGTCCTCGGCCTCTGCCACGTGGTCCGCCGCGACGGCATGCTCGACGAGGGGTTCATCGCCGCGCGCACCGAAGGCTACGAGGCGCTGGAGGAACTGCTCGCAGGCTACGACCCGCAGGCGGTCGAGGAGGTGACCGGCATCCCGGCGGCCGACCTCGAAGCGGCGGCGCACCTGTACGGCGAGGCGGGCAGCGGGTCGCTGCTCTGGGGCCTCGGGGTGACCGAGCACAAGTACGGCTCCGAGGTCGTCCAGCTGCTCTGCAACCTGGCGATGATGACCGGCAAGGTCGGCAAGCCGGGCTCGGCGCTGCTGCCCCTGCGCGGCCAGAACAACGTCCAGGGCTCCTCCGACATGGGCGCGCTGCCCGACACCTACACCGCCTACCGCTCGGTCGAAGACGAGGAGGTGGCGGCCTCCTTCGAAGCGGCCTGGGGGGCGCCGCTCTCGCGCCGCAAGGGCCTGACGATCCCGCAGATGTTCGACGCCGCGGTCGCGGGCGAGCTGAAGGCGATGTACATCTTCGGCGAGGACATCGCCCAGACCGACCCCGACACCGCCCACGTCATCGCCGCGCTCGAGAGCCTCGAGTTCGTGGTCTGCCAGGAGATCTTCCCGAACGAGACGACCAAATTCGCCGACGTCGTCCTGCCCGCCTCCGCCTTCCTCGAAAAGGAAGGCACCTTCATCAACGCCGAGCGCCGCTTCCAGATCGTCGAGCCGGCGATCGACCCGCCGGGGGAAGCGCGGACGGATTTCGAGATCATCGGCGAGGTCTGCCGCCGGCTCGGGCACGAGACCGGGTGGCGGAGCCCCTGGGACGCGCTCGACGAGATCGCGCGGCTGACCCCCGAATACGCCGGCGTCAGCCGCGCCAGGCTCGGTCGGCAGGGGCTGCAGTGGCCGGTGCGGCCCGACGGCACCGACTCGCCGACGCTCTACGACACGGTCTTCGACCGACCAGGCGGGCGCGGTCACTTTGCCGCCCTCCCATATAAGGCTCCCGGCGATGCGGCCGACCAGGACTTCCCCTTGATCCTGGTCACCGGCCGGATCCTGCAGCACTACAACGCCGGGACGATGACCCGGCGCACCGGCAACGCGACCCTGGTCGACCGCGACCTGCTGGAGATCCACCCGCTCGACGCGGAGCGGCTCTGGGTCAAGGACGGCGACCGGGTCTCGGTGCGCAGCCGGGTCGGCCGGATCGAAATCGAGGCGAAGGTGACCGAGCGGATCGAGCCCGGCCATGTCTTCACCACCTTCCACTTTCCGGAGACGCGCACGAACCTCCTGGTCGGGCAGTCGGCGGACGTCAACACCTCCTGCCCCGAGTACAAGGTGATCGCGGTCGACGTGCGACCGATGTCGGAGGAGCCCGCCTTCATCCCCGTGGTCGCGGACGTCAGCTGAGGTCGCCGCGCAGGGCGGGAGGCGGCGGCGGGGCGTGCGCCGGCCGTTCGTCGGCGAGCAGCGCGAGCGCGTGGGGGAGGGCGGCGGCGAGCGCCTCTCCGCACTGGTCGATGCTGCGCGGGCTGCCGGGGAAGTTGACGATCAGGGTGGCGCCGCGGGTCCCGGCGACGCCGCGCGAGAGCATCCAGTGGGGACTGTGGGGGCGGGAGGCGGCGCGGATCGCCTCGGCGATCCCGGGCGCCTCGCGCTCGAGCACGGCGCGGGTCGCCTCGGGGGTGAGGTCGTCGGGGGAGAGGCCGGTGCCGCCGCTGGTCAGGACGAGCTCGACCCCGAGCTCGTCGGCGAAGCGGCGGAGGCGCTCTTCGACCGTCGCGCGGTCGTCGGCGACGAGCTCCTGCGCGGCGATCTCGAGGCCGAGCCCGGTCGCGAACGCGGCGAGCCGGGCGCCGCTCTCGTCGGTGCCCTCGCCGCGCGCCTTCGAGGTGGAGACGGTGAGGAGGGCGGCGCGCATCACTCGGCGGCGGCCTCGTCCCGGCGCCACTCGCCGGAGCGCCCGCCGCTCTTGCTCAGCAGGACGATCGACTCGATCGCGACGCCGCGCTCCAGTCCCTTGACCATGTCGTAGACGCTCAGCGCGGCGACCGAGGCGGCGGTCATCGCCTCCATCTCGACCCCGGTCTGGCCGACCGTGCGCGCCTCGGCGATCAGCTCGACCAGCCCCGCCTCGGCGTCGACGGTCGCGGTGAGGTCGACGAAGGAGAGCGGCAGCGGGTGGCAGAGCGGGATCAGCGCGGAGGTCTGCTTGGCGGCCTGAACCCCGGCGATCCGGGCGACGCCGAGGACCTCGCCCTTGGGCCCGTCGCCGCGCTCCACCGCGCGGGCGGTCTCCGGCGCCATCCGCAGCCGCGCTCGCGCCGTGGCCCGCCGCTCGCTCGTCGCCTTGGCGCCGACGTCGACCATCCGCGCCCGCCCGTCGTCGCCGAGGTGCGTGAGCTCGCTCACCACCGCACCCCCATGTTGACGGGCCGAAAACTCAAGGAGGGCTTTAGTTTTCGGCCCGTCAACGGGAAGGCTCCTGTTCCGGTGCCGCCTCGCCCTCGACCCAGGCGCCCTCGCCCGCGGCGTCGAGCTCGCGCTTCCAGATCGGCGCCTCGGCCTTGATCCGGTCGATCGCTTCGCGGGCGCCCGAGAACGCTTCCTCGCGATGCCCGGCGGAGACCGCGACGACGACGCCCGGCTCGCCCCGCGGCACCCGCCCGACGCGATGCTCGGCGGCCGCGGCGAGCAACCCATGGCGCTCCACCGCATCGGCGAGGATCGCCGCGATCCGCTCCTCCGCCATCTCGCGGTAGGCCTCGTAGTCGAGGCTCGCGACGTCCCGCGTCACCCCCTGGAAGCTGACGATCGCCCCCGCGCCCGGGTCCCCGACCCAGGCCGAGAGCTCCTCCGTCGAGAGCGCCTCTTCGGTCACGGAGGCGTGCGTCCGCTGGGAGGGTCCATGTCCTTTGTCACCCTCTGGGTTACCAAGGACATGGGGCTGGTCGTCGGTGGCGCCGCCGGAGATCGGCGGGATCAGGGCCAGCTCGTCGCCGGGGGCGATCGGCGCGCCGACGCCGACGTACTCGCGGTTGACCGCCATGCGGACCGGCAGCCGCCCGACCAGCTCGCCGAGGCCGGGCACCGCGGCGAGCCGCTCGAAGGCGTCGCCGACCGTGGCGCCCTCGGGCAGGTCGATCTCGACCGAGTCGCGCCCGGCGCGCTCGCGTAGGATCGCGAAGAGGCGGACGTTCGCGGTCATCGCCCCATGGTAGATCGATCGAGCAGCTCGACCTCCACCGTCTCGCCCGCGACCATCGCGGCGGTGGCGGTCGGGATCAGGGCGAGGCAGTCGGCGGCGAGCATCGAGGTGAGGACGTGGGATCCCTGGCGCGGCAGCGGCGTCGCCACCCAGCCCTCGGGCGTGAGCTCGAGCCGGCAGCGCACCGCGTGGGCGCGGTCGGTCGGCTTCTCGTAGGCGGCTCCGAGGCGGGCGGTGGTGCGCCGCCCGACCGGGTCGCCACCCGCCATCGCGATCAGCGCCGGGCGGGCGAGCAGGAGGAACGTCGCGATCACCGAGACCGGGTTGCCGGGCAGGCCGAAGACGAGCGTGTCGCCGCGAGTGCCGAACCAGGTCGGGCCGCCCGGTTTGAGCGCGATGCGCCAGAAGACCTGCTCGGCACCGAGCTCGGCGAGCGCCCCCTTGACGTGGTCGTGGGCGCCGACCGAGACGCCGCCGCAGACGATCGCCAGGTCGGCCCCGAGCGCGCGCTCCAGGGCTGCGCGGGTCGCCGCGGGCTCGTCGGGAGCCCAGCCGACCGTGACGACTTCGCCGCCGGCGAGCCGGGCGAGGGCGGAGACCGTCGGCGAGTTCGAGTTATGGATCTGCCCTGGCCCGAGCGGCGCGGTGGGCGGGAGGAGCTCGTCGCCGCAGGTGAGCACCGCGACGCGCGGGCGCCGGTGCACGGGGACGGGGTCGAGGCCGATCGTCGCCAGCGCCCCGAGCTCCGCCGGCCCCAGCTCGGCGCCGGCCGTGAGCACCGTCTCGCCCGCCGCGATGTCCTCGCCCGTCCGGCGGATGTCCTGGCCGACCGCGACCGAGGCGCCGATCGCGACGCGGCCCCCGACGTCCTCGGTGTCCTCGACGCGGACCACCGCGTCGGCGCCGGCGGGGAGCACTGCGCCGGTCGAGATCGCGATCGCCTCGCCGGGGCTGAGCTCGCGCGATGCGGGATGGCCGGCGCGCGACTCGTCGACGACCGTCAACGCGACCGGCGAGTCGGCGCCCGCGTCCGCCACGTCGGCGGCGCGCACCGCGAAGCCGTCCATCGCCGAGTTGTCGAAGGGCTGGAACGGGCCTCCCGCGATCGCGTCGACGGCCAGCCGCCGCCCGAGCGCCTCGCCGAGGCCGACCTCCTCGACCGCCGTTCGGCGCACCCGCGCCAGCACCTCGCGCCGCGCCGCCTCGACCTCGATCGCCTTCGCCATGTGCACACCCTGCCGTACTTGGCCCTGCGACACTCGCCCGGATGGGACGTGACCGACCCCAAGCGCTCGGCGCCGTGCTCGCCGGCGGGCGCGGGAGCCGCCTCGGCGGGGCGAAGGCCGCGGTCGACCTCGGCGGCCGGCCGCTGATCTCCTATCCGCTCGCCGCCCTCGCGGCCGCCGGCCTCGAGGCCTTCGTCGTCGCCAAGACCGGCACCGACCTGCGCCGCCGTCCCTTGGCCCCGATGTCCGGCCATGGGACGGCCGCGGGGGCGTGGGAGGGGATCGAGGCGGTCGAGGTGGTGACGGAGCCGGCCGAACCGGTCCATCCGCTCGCCGGGATCGTCGCCGCTCTCCGACACGCGGGGCGGCCGCTGGTCGTCCTCGGCTGCGACTTTCCCTTCGTCCCGCCGACCCTCCTCCGGGCGCTCGCCGATGCGCCGGAGCCGCTCGTAGTCCCGGCCCCGGGCGACAACGCGCAGCCGCTCGTCGCCCGTTGGTCGCCGGCGCTCCTGCCGGAGCTGGAGGCCGCGCTCAGCCGCGAGGAGCCGCTCCGCCGCACCGTCGCCGCGCTCTCGCCGCGCCTCCTCGACGACGCCGCCCTCGCCCCGTTCGGCGACCTCGCCCGAGCCTTCTTCAACGTCAACGACGCCGCCGACCTGCGCGCCGCCGCAGCACTCCTCTGAGCGCCTCGGCCGCCAGGATGCTGCGTCGCCGGCTGGCGCCCGGATGCCGAAAGGGACGCGGCCTTCTCGGAGGCGGCCCTGGCAGGCTGTGGCCGCCTCCGAGAAGGCCGAGATTTGAGGAGACGGCAGAGGGTCCGGGCGGGGCCCGGGGACGTGAGGAAGACGCCGGGAAGTGCGCGGGAGACGTGAGGGAGACGTCACCGGTTCCACCCTTCCTCCACGGTCACGAAGACGCTGCGTGGATCGACCCTGCCATGGCAGGGTCGATCCACGCAGCGCGAGACGGGGACCTGAACCTCCCCACGAAGGCTCACGCCTTCCCTGCGATCGTGGACCCTTCGTCACGGACCGACCATGATCCGGCGGGGATCCCGCCGGATCATGCATCTCCCCGACGGGACCCGCGCGGATCGCACGGTCTTCGTGGCGTCTTTCGTCGGCCTCGTCACGGAGACGTCGCAATCGTCTGTCCCGTCACGGAGACGTCGGGATCAGACGCCGGGATCCCGGCCCCGTGGGATCTCCCCCGCCACGCACCCGTCCCTGCGCCGGGCCTCCCCCGCGCCGGTCCGTCCCTGCGCAAGCTCCTCCCGCAAGACCTCCCGTCCCGGGCGTCTCGGAGGCGGCCACAGCCTGCCCGGGTCGCCTCCGGGACGCCCGGGACGCCGGGGCGCCGATCGGTCCGGCCCGGACCACCTCCGGCCCGGACCCCACCGGGCGCCTGCCAACGCCCCGACAACCCGCCTCCAAATTAATCCAGCGCCAGCAGCTCGCAGCCGAGGCGCTCGGCGATCCCCTCGCCGCCTCGCCGCATCACCCAGTCGTGGTTCCATTCGAAGACCGGGCGCAGCAGCGGTGCCATGCGGTTCATCCATGGCTTCGTCGTCGCCACGTTCCACTCGTAGAGGACGGCGGTGACGCCCTCTTGCTCGTAGAGGCGCCACCGACCCACCCCTTCGAGGTCGCCGGTCGCCTGGCCCTCCATCAGCGCCGGGTACTCGATCTTCGTCGCGGTCACGTGGAATTCGACCCGGTAGGGGAGCAGGCTGCGCCAGACCATGCGCGAGATCGTGCCGACGCCTGCATCGTTCCCCGGTCGCACCTCTTCGGCCACCTCCACCCCGCGCCACCACTCCGGCCAGGCGGCCTCGTCGTAGATCGCGTCCCAGACCGGCTCGCGCGGCGAGCGTAGGAGCCAGGTGGTCAGGAACGAGTACTCCATCTCCCGCCCCGAGCCGACCTCAGTTGTGGTGCGGCGTCTCCCCGTTACCGAGGTGCGCGCGCGGCGGCTCGACGATCTGCGAGAAGCGCACGACCGTGACCAGGTCGTCGTCGTCGATCGGCCGGCTGTAGATCTGTTCGAGGAAGCGGCGGGTCTCGTCGAGGCGGCGGAACTCGGGGTTGTCGTGCTCGATGTCGCGGCGCGAGAGCCCGGAGAGCGGCTTCACCTCGACGTCGTCGATCACCGCGGCGAAGAGTTTCTCCCGCGGGCTGTGGCGAAAGCCGATGGTGATCCAGACGAGCTGGCCGCGCTCGTACTTGGCGCTTTTGTCGCCGAGCCTGATGGTCGCCGTCTTGCGACCCCGCTTCAGCTGATCGCCGAAGACCGCGGAGTAGAAGTTCAGGACGTAGATGCCACCCCTCATTTGCGGCAGGGAGTCTATGGGAGGCGAGGATCGGCGAGGGCCGCGCGGAGCTCGGCGTCCAACTCGTCGATCAGCTGCGCGGCGGGGATGGCGCGGGCACGAGCGTGCGCCTGGCCCGCCCAGAGGTGGAGGCGGTCGGGATCGCCGGCAGCGCGGGCGGCGCTACGCAGCGGGGCGGTCAGGTGGTGGACCTCGGGATAGGCGGAGGGAGCCGCCTCGCCGTGCTCGCGCATGAAGCGATTGACGACGCCGCGGGCGCGGCGGCCGGTGAAGGCGCGGGTGACGTCGGTCGGGGCGTCGGATTCGATCGCCGCCCGGTGCACCGGCGACGTGGCCGCCTCAGGGCAGAGCGCGAACGCCGTGCCCAGCTGCGCCGCCGCGGCGCCGGCGACGAGGACGGCGGCGATCCCGGCGCCGTCGAAGAGGCCGCCGGAGGCGATCAGCGGCACCGCGGTGATCCCGGCGACCAATCGCAGCAGGGTCAGCAGGCCGAGGTCGTTCGCGGCGAGGTCGTCGAAGGAGCCGCGGTGCCCGCCCGCCTCGAACCCCTGCAGGACGAGCGCGTCGGCCCCGGCGGCGAGCGCCACCTCCGCCTCTGCCGGCGTCGTCACCGTCGCCCAGACCGCGCAGCCCGCGGCGTGCAGTGCCTCGCAGCGGGCGGCGACCGGGAAGCCGAAGGTGAAGGAGACGACGGGGACGCGGAGGTCCGCCGCCAGCGCGAGCTTCGCCTCGAAGTGATCGTCGTCGCGGCGCGGCTCGCCGAGCTCGCCCTCGGCCGCGATCCGCTGCGCGTAGCGCGCCACCACCTCGGGATCGGCCGGACCACCTGGCGACGGGACGAAGACGTTGAGGCCGAAGGGTCGCCCGGTCGCGGCCCGCAGCTCGGCCACCTCCGCGGCGACCGCGTCGGGCTCGCGGTAGCCCGCGGCGAGGAACCCGAGCCCGCCCGCCTCGCAGACAGCCGCCGCCAGGGCAGGCATCGAGATCCCACCCGCCATCGGCGCCTGGACGATCGGCGCGGAGAGAGTTCCTAAGTCGAACATCAGCGCACGGCGCGTCCTAAAACCCCTCGGCGCCGATCAGGGGGACGAAGCGACAGGGGGCGATCGCGGTCGTCTCGAGCTCGGCACCGCGGCGGTGGAGCACTGTCAGCATCTCCTCCGGCCCGGTCACCACCGGCACCACCAGGCGGCCGCCCTCGGCGAGCTGCCGGGCCAGCGCGGGCGGCGGCGCCGGGGCGGCGGCATGGACGGCGATGGCGTCGAAGGGGGCGCGGTCGGGGACGCCGCGGCTGCCGTCACCGACCATCAGCTCGACGTTCGTCGCCTCGCGGGCGCGCAGGTGCTCGGCGGCGGCGCGGGCGAGGCCGGCGTGGCGCTCGACGCTGATCACGTGGGCCGCCAGCCGGCCCAGCAGGCAGGTCGAGTAACCGGAGCCGGTGCCTACCTCCAGCACCTCCTCGTCACCGCGCAGCTCCAGCGCCTGCAGGATCGCGGCGACGATCCAGGGCTGGGAGATCGTCTGCTCGGAGCCGATCGGCAGCGCCGCGTCGACATAGGCCTGGTCGCGCCGGTGCTCGGGCAGGAAGGCCTCGCGCGGCACCTCGCCCATCGCCGCCAGCACGCGCTCGTCGCGGATCCCCCGCCCGCGCAGCTGATGCTCGACCATCCGGGCACGCCGTTCGGCGTAGTCGCTCATCTGCCGAGGCTACCCGTGCGTTCGCACTTTCCCCCACATAGTGTGGGAAAGTGCGAACGCACGGCGGTAAGGTCGCCCCGATGACCGCCCGCACGATCGTCGGCCTGCTCGCGCTCCTCGTCCCGGTCGGGGTCGCCATCTACCTAGTCACGCAGATCCCTTGGGAGTACGGCGTCTTCGGCATCCTCGCCCTGGTCGGGATCCTCGTCGCGATCGGCCACGACGCCCCCGGCGCGCTTTAGCGATCCCCGCAGCGGCGCGCCGGGCGAGCGAGGTGGCTCCCGAACGAACCTCCATGCTGTTGTGAGGGAGGGAGCCACCTCGCTCGCCCCCTGCGTCGTCAGTAGATGTAGTTGCGCAGCTTCCCCGGCTGCAGCACGGTGACCCGGCCGCGCCCGGAGCGCACCACGCCAGCCCGCTCGAGCTCCGCCAGGAAGCGGCTCACCGACTCGCGCGAGGTCCCCGCCAGCTGGGCGAGGTCGGTCTGGTTCATCCGGATCGTCACCTCGGTCGGCTCGCCGTCGCCGTCCTGGCCTTCGCGGCTCAGCTGCAGGAGGATCCCGGCGACCCGGCTGGGCACGGTCTGGAAGGACTGGCGCGAGAGCCGCGCATTGGCGGCGCGCAATCTGCGGACCAGCCCGGCCACCAGCTTCAGCGCGATTTCCGGGTTCCGCGCCAGCAGGCTACGGACGTCGTTGGCGGGCAGCGCCAGCAGGGTGCCGTCGGTGATCGACTCGGCCGAGGCGGAGCGGCGGTCGCCGTCGAGCATCGCCAGCTCACCGAAGATCTCCCCCGGCCCGAGCGTCGCCAGCGTGATCGCCCGCCCATCGGAGTGTTCGCGGGTGACGCGGAAGCTGCCTTCGCTGACGATGTAGCAGGCGTCGGAGCTGTCGCCCTCGTGGAAGACCCGCGTTCCGGCGGGGAAGGATCGGGGCACGGCGACGTGGGAGAAGCGCTCCAGCTCTCCCTCCTCGAGGTCGGCGAAGAGCGGCACGCTCCTCAGCAGCTCGACCGCACTCTGCTCCGTCGTCTCGGACACCCCTGTCGATTATGCCGACGCGGTGAGTTTGCGGGGGCCGCGACTGAAGCCGGCCCCGATCAGGGCCTCCTCGTGGCCGGAGCCGATCACCGCCTCGCCGTCCAATTTCTCGATCGCCAGTTTCGGCAGCCGGCCGGCACTGACCGCCTCGGCGAGCGCCTGCATCGCGGCGCCGAGCTCCTCTTCGCCCATCTCGCGCAGGCGCAGGAGGCCGCGGCCACCGCGCTCGACGAAGACCTCGGGCTCGCCGTCGCGCTGCAAGAGGTAGGCGCCGGGGGTGCGGCCGGGGCGCCGGCCGCCCTCGAGCTTCGGCCAGGGCAGCGAGGCGCCGTAGGGGTTGGCCGGATCGGTAGCCGCCAGGACCAGGTACTCGCCCTGGGCTTCGGGCAGCGAGCGCAGGCGCTCGACCGCGCCGGGGAGGGCGAACTGGGCGCCGCCGAGCCCCTCGACGAAGTACCCGCGCCGCGCCGTCCCCAGCAGCTCCAGGTTGCCGAGCTCCGAGTAGAGGGTCGAGAAGCCGCCGGGGACGCCCTCGGCGAGCACCGTCTCGCGGGTGACGATCCCGTAGCGCTCCATCATCAGCTCGGCCTGGGCGCGGAGGCGGGCGCCGGGCCCGGGGGCGCCGGCGAAGATCGGCGCGGTCAGGGACCAGCGGCCCTGCACGGTGGCGCCGGTGCTGGCACGGCGGCGGGCGAAGCGGCGGCCGCCGCGTTCGGCCTTCGGCACCGCCCGCAGGCGCGGCGCGCGCAGCGGCGAGAAGGCGTCGTTGGTCACCTCGCCCGCCCAGGCGAGGTCCCAGAGCGCGGTGTGGAGCTCCTCGGCGGGCTGCTCGAGGTCGGCGACCAGGTCGAGCCAGAACGACGGCCCGGCGGCGAGGCGCTCGCGGATCGCGTCGTGGACCTCCCCCCGCGGGATCTCCAGCTTGCCGTTGCCGGGCGGCGGCCCGGCGAGGCGCACGTCCTCGCGGAAGTAGAGGGCGACGCGGCCATCGCTCCTCCCGAGGCTGCCCGCCCCGATCCAGATCAGCTCGCCGCTGGTGCAGAGCTGGTCGAGCCAGTTCTGCGAGTAGGCGCCGAGCCGGCGCGGCAGCACGTCGTTCTCCCAGACCTTCGGGGTGAGGGCGACGCCCTGCAGCGGCACCAGCGCCTCGCGCAGGCGGTCGGGGCCGGCGCCCGCCGGGCGGAAGGCGTCGACGTTCTGCCAGCTCGGCAGGAAGCGGGCCAGCTCGGTGCGGTCGGCCGCCTCGACCTCCTTGCGCAGGCGGGCCAGCGAGGCACGCCGCACCCGGCGCAGCACGTCGGAGTCGCACCACTCGCGCTCGCTGCCGCCGGGAAGGAGCTCACCGCGGACCAGCGCGCCTTCTGACTCCAGCTCGCGCAGCGCCGGGCCCGGGTCGACGCCGTAGCGCTGCGCCAGCCGGCCGGTCGGGAAGGGGCCGTGGGTGCGGGCGTAACGGCGGACGAGGGCGCGCATCGCGTCGGGGTGCTCCTCGAGGAAGGTCTCCGGCAGCCCGGGCGGCGGCGGCACGCCGAGCGAGTCGCGGTAGAGCCCGGCATCCTCGGCGGCGATCCAGCGCTCCTCCCCCGCGATCCGCACCTTGGCGATCCGCCGCTCCCCGGCCAGCTTCTCCAGCATCGAGGCGGCCGAGTAGCCCGCGGCGACCCGCTCGGCGGCCTCCTCGGTGGTCATCTCGCCGAGGTTGCGAAGGATCTGCTGGAGCGCGTCGCGGTCGCCGGCGCGGCCCGCCTCGGTGCGGTGCTGGAGCTGCTCTTCGACCTCCTCCAGGGCCTCCGGGTCGATCAGCTCGCGCAGCTCCTCCTGGCCGAGCAGCTCGCGCAGCAGGTCGCGGTCGAGCGCCAGCGCCGCCGCCCGCCGCTCGGCGTTCGGCGTGTCCCCCTCGTACATGTAGGTGGCGACGTAGTCGAAGAGGAGCGAGGAGGCGAAGGGCGAGGCGGTCGGCGTCTCCACCTCGACCAGGCTGAGCGAGCGCGCGTGCAGCCGTTCCAGCAGGTCGGTGAGCGCGGGCAGGTCGAAGACGTCCTGCAGGCACTCGCGGTAGGTCTCGAGGATCACCGGGAAGCGGGGGAAGTCGCGCGCCACTTCGAGCAGCGACTGCGACTTCAGGCGCTGCTGCCAGAGCGGCGTGCGTTTGCCCGGGTAGGCGCGCGGGATCAAGAGCGAGCGCGAGGCGTTCTCGCGGAAGCGGGCGCCGAACAGGGCCGAGCCGGAGAGCTCGCCGACGATCAGGTCCTCGAGCTCGTCGGGCTCGATCAGCACCAGGTCGGCGGGCGGCGGCTCGTCCGCGTCTGGGAGGTGGATGACGATCCCGTCGTCGGACCAGATCGCGTCGGCCTCGAGGTCGCGCTCCTTGCGGATCTTGGCGGCGAGCGCGAGGCCCCAGGCGGCGTGCACGCGGCCGCCGTAGGGAGAGAGGACGCAGAGGCGCCAGTCGCCGATCTCGTCGCGGAAGCGCTCGACCACGATCGTCTGGTCGGAGGGGACGACGCGGGTGGCGTCCTGCTGTTCGCGCAGGTAGGCGACCAGGTTGTTGGCGGCGCGCTGGTCGAGGTCGTACTCCTTGGCGAGGTCGGCGGGCTCGCGCGCGACCGCCTCGCGGGCGAAGGCGCCGATCGCCTTGCCGAGCTCGGCGGGGCGGCCGATCCCGTCGCCGCGCCAGAACGGCACCGCGCCGGGGGCGCCGGGGGCCGGGGTGACGATCACCCGGTCGCGGGTGATTTCCTCGATCCGCCAGGTCGAGGCGCCGAGCAGGAAGGTCTGGCCGGGGCGGGCCTCGTAGACCATCTCCTCGTCCAGCTCGCCGACCCGCCGGCCATCGGGCAGGTGGACGCCGTAGAGGCCGCGGTCGGGGATCGTCCCGGCGTTGGTGACGACCAGCTGGCGGGCGCCTTTGCGGCCGTGGATCCGGCCCTCCATCCGGTCCCAGACGATCCGCGGGCGCAGCTCGGCGAAGCGGTCGGAGGGATAGCGGCCGTCGAGCATGTCGAGCACGTTCTCCAGTTGCTCGCGCGAGAGGTCGTGGAAGGACTGGGTAGCGGTGACGACCTGCTCGACCTCGTCGACTCCCCACTCGTCGAGGGCCGCCATCGAGACCAGGTGCTGGGCGAGCACGTCGAGCGGGTTCTGCGGGATCACCGTCTCCTCTATCTCTCCCTCGCGCATCCGCCGCGTGACCACCGCGCACTCCAAGAGGTCGCCGCGGTATTTGGGGAAGATCCGGCCTTTCGAGGTCTCGCCGATGCCGTGCCCGGCGCGGCCGATCCGCTGCAGGCCGCGGGTCACCGACTTCGGCGACTCGACCTGGATCACCAGGTCGACGGCGCCCATGTCGATGCCGAGCTCGAGCGAGGAGGTGGCGACCAGGCAGGGGAGCTCGCCGGACTTCAGCATCTCCTCGACCAGGGTCCGCTCCTCGTGGGAGAGCGAGCCGTGGTGGGCGCGGGCGATCTCGACCTGCGCCGGCACCTCGCCGGTGTCGGCGTGGCGCTTGGCCTCCTCGTGGCCACCGTGCTCCGTCGCCGGGAGCTCCGCCTCGCCTTCGCCGTTGGCGAGCTCGTTCAGGCGCTTGGCGAGGCGCTCTGCGGCGCGGCGGTTGTTGACGAAGACGATCGTCGAGGTGTGCTCCTGGACCAGGCGCAGCAGCTCCGGGTAGATCGCCGGCCAGATCGAGCGCAGGTGGGCACTCGGCTCGATTTCGCTCGGCTGCGCGGTGCCGTTCTCCGACGGATAGGCGGGCGCCCCCGGGTCGCTCATGTCCTCGACCGGCACCACGATTTCGACATCGAGGTCTTTGCGAGTCCCGGCGTCGACGATCTTGCACTCCCGCTTGGGCCCGACGAGGAACTGGGCAATTCTCTCCAACGGCCTCTGCGTTGCCGACAGCCCGATCCTCTGGATGCCCGAACTCTCTGAGGCGCCCGAGGTGCGGACGAGGTGGTCGAGGCGCTCCAGGGTCAGCGCGAGGTGCGAGCCTCGCTTCGTCTGGGCCACGGCGTGGATCTCGTCGACGATTACCGCCTCGACACCGGTGAGGATCTCGCGGACGCTGGAGCTCATCATCAGGTAGAGCGACTCCGGGGTGGTGATGAGGATGTCGGGCGGCGTTTTGGCCATCGCCCGGCGGTCTTTCTGCGAGGTGTCGCCGGTGCGGATGCCGACCGCGATGTCGGCACCGATGCCGCGGAGCGGGGCGCGGAGGTTGCGCTCGATGTCGTAGGAGAGCGCTTTCAGGGGCGAGATGTAGACCAGCTTCACGCCGGTGCCCAGTTCGGGCTCCCGCGCCAGCTTGTCGATCCCCCAGAGGAAGCTGGCGAGCGTCTTGCCGGAGCCGGTGGGCGCGCAGATCAGCGCGTTGTCGCCACCCGAGATCGCCTCCCAACCGCCTGCCTGGGCGGGCGTCGGCCCCTCGAAGGAGGCCTCGAACCAGCGTCGCGTCGCCGCCGAGAACGGCGCCAGCGGGTCAGATGCGGGGGTGGGTTTCGAGCGAGTCGCCAACCCACCGATCTTACGCAGCTACGTTGATGGGCCGCCCCTTACGGAGTGCCGCCGGTGAACTTCACGAATTCGGTCCAGGACTTCTTCGGGACAAAGCCCTTCTTGAACAGCCCGGAGCCGTTGCAGAAGTTGCAGGTTTCCGCGGCGTCGTCGACCGAGAACCAGTAGACGCGCTGGAGGCGGTATTTCACCTGGTCGGCTTTCAGCAGGGTGAAGGCGCCTTTCAGTTCGCGTGCCTGGCCGGCCTGGCCGACCGCGAATACGTTCGATGGCCCCTGCGGCGGTTCCGAGCTCCAGCCGAGCTCGGTGATCCAGAGGCCCTTGCTGCCGTCGCCCGCTTTCGTCAGGACGTTGCGGACTTCTTCGATCTCCGACGGCAGCTGGCGGTAGCGCGCCACGTAGGGGTGCAGGGCGACGCCCTGGAACTTCGATTTGATCCCCGGGCTCATCTTGTACATCTGTTCGAGGAAGTACGAGGCGAACCAGTTCGGGCTGGTCGGGTTGGCAACCTTCTTGCCGACCGCGCGGCGGCCGCCGGCGGGCTTCGAGAAGAGCCCGGCGAGGATCACCTTGGCGGTCGGGTCGACCGACTTGATCGCGGTCGAGGAGGAGGAGACGAGCTTCCCGTATTCGGTCGGGTTGGGCTTTGCGACGAAGTACTTGAAATTCGGCTCGTTCCAGATCTGCCAGGTGTGGATCGGGTCGGCCGGGACCAGCGGGTTTTCGCTCCAGAAGGTGCCGCCCGCGCCGTAGCGGGCGACCGCGGCTTTCAGGAACGCCGTCCATGCGGTGGCCGCGGTGCCGGTGGCGGGCAGGCGGGCCGGGGCTTTCGCCCCGCCGGCGCCCGGCACGTTGACGTTCGGGACCGCCCAACTGGGGGTGCCGACGACGAACGGCAGCAGTTCGATGCCGGATTTGGCAGCGCGTTCGACGATCGGATCGAAGCTCGACCATTCGTAGGCGGCGCCCCGTTTCGACTGCACGGCGCCCCAGATCATCGCCACCCGCATGCTCTTCACCCCACCCTGCTGCAGGGTGTTGAACTCTTCCTGGCTCAGCGTCGATTGCGGCACGACGCCGAAGAACTTGGCGGGCAGGGCCGTGGCGCTCGCGGCGAAGGCTCCCACTGCGACGACGACCGCGAGCACGGCCGTCAGGGCGCGCGTCTTCCTGCTGACTTGAAGCATCGATCCCTCCTGTCGGTGCGTTTGCGGTTCTAGCTCGCGTTGGGCGAGGACACGCTGCCGTCGGGGCCCGCGCCGGACCGGCGCTGGCGATAGAGCACGACACCGATCGAGATCGCCGCGAGTACCGCGACCGCGATCAGGATCGGCACGACCGGTGAAGAGCCGCCCCCGGACGCATGGCTCTCGGTCGGCAACGGCTTGCTGTTGGCGATGTTGTCCTTCGACTGGGCTCCGGCTTCGTTGCCCGACTTCGGGCCACCGCCGCCTTCGCCACCGCCAGACTTGGGAGGATTGTTGCTCCCCCCGTTCGAAGTAGCGCCAGACTTGTGACTTTCTTCCGATTCTTTCGATTCGGGTTCGCCCGAGGATCCGGTGCCGACCTTGGCGCCGGAACCTTCGGCCTTGGCGTTGTTAGAAGATTCGTGATGAGCGGACGACTTGTGTTCCTTCGGCTTCGTCGTCGGTTCGTTGACGTGCGGGGCTTCTTCGACTTCGTAGGTGATGCAGCTCGCGGTCGAGCATTCGGCATTCGCGGCCACGGGGAATAGCGCCAATGCCAGCAGACCAAGCACTAACGGAAGCGCGAAGGAGAAGCGGACCGAGCTACGGACCGGGCGGTGGGGGGCACCTCGCATTCCGCGCAAGGTTAGAGGAATCCGCGGCGTTCCTCGCTCCGGTGCTCTTGATCGGGAGCCTCGCCCTCTCCGGTGGAGGCTTCTCGCTGAGCTCTCGTCACCTCGCCGGATTGGTGATCTGGCTCCTGATCGTGGGGCTGCTGGCGCTTGGCGCAGCGACCCGGGTGCTGCTGGCGAAGCCGTTCTACTGGGCCGCCGGGCTCCTGCTGGGTCTGGCGATTTGGTCTGCAATCTCATCTCTCTGGTCCGGTTCTGTCGAGTTGAGCGTCACCGAGGCCGATCGCGTGCTCATGTACCTCGGGGTATTCCTTGCCGCGTTCCTCCTCGCCCAAACCACGCAAAGGCGCCAACGTTTCGGTGAGGGGATCGCAATTGCATTGATCGCGGTCGCCGTCTTGGCGCTCGCGACCCGTCTTCTTCCCCACGTCTTCAACCTTCCCTTCGAAGAAGTGAAGTCGACCCGCCTGCAGTACCCGCTCGGCTACTGGAACGCCGACGCGATCGTCTTCTCCTTCGCCGCCACGCTCGCCCTCTGGATGAGCCGGCGCGCGCTGACCGCGGCGCTGCGCTGGATCGCGGTCGCGACCCTGCCCGCGGTCCTGCTGGCGCTCTACTTCACCCACTCGCGCGGCGGCATCCTCACCCTGCTGGTCGGGGCGGGGACGCTGATCGTCCTCTCCCGCGACCGCCTCTGGTACCTGGCGACGCTCCTGATCGGCGTCGTCTGCACGCTGCCCGCGGTCTTCGCCGCCCACCACTACACGGCGCTCGCCAACAACTACAACTTTCCGCCCATCGTCGACGAGGGGCTGAAGACGGGCGCGATCCTGCTCGCCTGCTGCGCCGTCGCGGCGCTCGCCTTCTGGGGCCTGCGGCGAGCCGAGGCGAAGGGCGGGGCGCGGGCCAAGCGGGCGGTCGAGGTCTCCCGCGACAAGCGGGTCCTGCGCGGGGTCGCGATCGTCGGCCTGGTCGCGGTGATCATCGCCGCGGTGCTCTTCGGCGAGTCCGCCTGGGACAAGTTCACCAGCACCGACCTCGCCACCCCCAGCGGCCTCGCCGAAGCCTCCAGCCGCGGCCGCATCCAGTTCTGGGACGTGGCGCTGGAAGGCTTCGGCGAAAAGCCGATCCTCGGCCACGGCGCCGGCACCTACCAGTTCGCCTGGGACCAGCTGCGCCCGATCGACATGGCCAACACCCAGGCGCACTCGCTCTACCTGCAGGCGCTCGACGAGCTCGGCATCGTCGGCGGCCTCCTCGCCCTCGGCATGGTCCTGGCGATGCTGTGGATCGGCTTCACCGCCTGGCGCGCCGCGGGCGGGCGCGAGCGCGAGCTCTTCGCCGCCGCACTCGGCGTCGCCCTCGCCTTCGCCGTCGGCGTCGCCTACGACTGGTTCTGGCAGCTGGCGGTGGTCGGCTCGGTCTTCTTCATGGCGACCGGGATCCTCGTCGCCGCCCGCTGCGGGCAGATCTGGCGGGCCCGCGCCGCGGCCCGCGCCCGCGAAGGGATCGACGTCGAGGCGGAGGCGGCGCCGGAAAACCGTCGCTTCGGCCTCACGATCGTCGGTCTCGCCGTAGCCTGGTTGACGATGCTCGCCCTGATCGGGCCGCTCCTGGTCGACCACGAGATCAGCGAATCGAACGCGGCCCTCCCCGGCAACATGGAAAGCGCCATCAACCACGCCGAAACGGCGCGCTCGATCGAGCCCTGGGCGGCGACTCCATACCTGCAGCTCGGCCTGCTCGCCCAGGCGCAGGGACAATACGACGAAGCGATCGGCCGCTTCGAGCAGGCGATCGACCGCGAGAACCACAACTGGACGCTCTACTACCTGAAGGCGAAAGCCGAGCACCAGGCGGGCGAGAAGGAAGCCGCCCAGGCCGATCTCGAAGAAGCAAAGCGACTCAATCCACTCCAAACTTGCCTCGAAGAAGGGTTTGAAGCCTGCGGATGACCCGTACGCCCGACACCGAGAAGATCGCCGCCGAACGCCGCGCCGCCGAGGCGGAGCGCCGCGAGCTCGAGCGGCGCGTGCCGATGCCCTACCGGGCAGCGGACCGGCTCGGCCTGGGCGGGCCGGAGGGATCGCGCCGGCGCGGCGCGATGCTGCGGCGCCTGCTCGCGCTCGGCGACTGGGCGGCGCTCCTGGTCGCCCTCTGCGCGGTCACCGCGGCGACCTCCTCGACCGACGTCGCCGACCTCTTCTGGGCGGTCCTCTTCAGCCCCAGCTGGATCCTGGTGGTAAAGCTCCACGGGCTCTACGACCACGACCACCGGCGGATCCGCCACTCGACCCTCGACGAGGTGCCCTCGCTGGTCTCGGCCAGCGTGCTGGGGACGCTGGTGCTGGACGGCCTGATGGCGATCAGCCCGGTCGGGCCGCTCTCGCCGAAGAGCGCGATCGCGCTCGGCATCGGCACCCTGATCGGCAGCTTCGTCGCCCGCGGAGTGCTGCGCTGGGTCTGGCACCGGGCGACGCCGATGGCGATCGGGATCGTGGTCGGGCCGCCCGCCACCGTCGACACCGTCGCCCGCCGCGTCGTCACCCACCCGGAGACGCGCCTGCGCCTGGTCGGCTATCTCTCCCCCTCGACCGAGGAGGACTCGGCCGAGCTGCCGCGGCTCGGCCGGATCATCGACATCGCCGCGGTGGCGCGCAGCGAGGGGGTCGAGCGCGTCGTCGTCACCGAACAGCAGATGTCGGAGCAGGCCGCCGAGCGGCTGATCGAGCAGTGCAAGGAGGCGGGGCTGGCGCTCACCTTCCTGCCCCAGCACTACGGCCTGCTCGGCCCCGGCATCGAGCTGAACCGCCTCGCCGAGCTGCCGGTGCTCGACTTCCGCTTCTCCGATCCGCCGCGCTCGACCCAGGCGATGAAGCGGGCGATGGACGTCACCGTCTCCGGCCTCCTCCTGGTCGCGCTCTCGCCGCTCCTGGCCTTGACCGCGCTGGCGATCCTGATCGACTCCGGCCTGCCGGTCTTCTTCCGCCAACAGCGGGCGGGCAAGGACGGAGTGCCGTTCACGGTGATGAAGTTCCGCACGATGGTCGCCGACGCCGAGGACCGGCTCAGCGAGCTGATCGACCTCTCGAAGCTCGACCAGCCGGCCTTCAAGATCCCCGACGACCCGCGGGTGACGCGGGTGGGCAAGTTCCTGCGGCGGACCTCGATCGACGAGCTGCCGCAGCTGATCAACGTGCTGCGCGGCCAGATGTCGCTGGTCGGGCCGCGGCCGGAGGAGGTGGCGGTGGTCGCCCTCTACGACGAGCGCCAGCGCGGCCGGCTGGCGATCAAGCCGGGGCTGACCGGGCCGATGCAGGTGTACGGGCGCAGCGACCTCACCTTCGAGGAGCGCCTGGCGATGGAGCGCGACTACCTCGACAACCTCTCGCTGCTGACCGACCTGCAGATCCTGATGCGGACGCCGCGGGCGATCGTGCGCGGCGAAGGCGCCTACTAGCGTTGCCCGACCTCGAGGTGGTCGTCGTCTCCCACGGCGCCGAGGCGCTGCTGCGGCGCTGCCTGGCGAGCCTGCGCGCGCACCCGCCGCGGACGGCGACGATGCGGGTGACCGTGGTCGACAGCGGCAGCCCCGACGGGGCGCCCGAGATGGTGGCGCGCGAGTTCGGCGAGTTCCGCCTCGAGCGCTGCGCCAACATCGGCTTCTCGGCGGCCAACAACCTGGTGCTGCGGGAGAGCCGCGCGGGCGCGGTGCTGCTGCTGAACCCCGACACGGAGGTCTACGAGGGCACCCTCGACACCTGCCTGGCGGTCCTCGCCGCCGACCCCCGCGTCGGCATGGTCGGGGCGAAGCTGGTGCGCGAGGACGGTGAGCTCGACCACGCCGCCAAGCGCTCCTTCCCCACCCCGCTGGCGGCGCTCGCCCACTTCACCGGGATCGGCCGCGGCGCGGGGGCGGGCGCCTCGCTCTCCCAGTACCGGGCGACGCACCTGGGCGAGGACGAGGCGGGCGAGGTCGACGCGGTGAACGGCGCCTTCATGCTCTGCCGGGCCGCGGCGGTCGCCGAGGTCGGCCTGCTCGACCAGGGCTACTGGCTCTACATGGAGGACCTCGACTGGTGCCACCGCTTCTGGGACGCGGGCTGGAAGGTCTTCTACGAACCTCGGGCCAGGGCACTCCATGTCAAGGGTGGATCGAGCGCGCGACGCCGGGCGCCGCGCCAGGAGATCGCCTTCCACCGCGGCATGGGGCGCTTCTACCGCCGCTTCGACGCGCCGCGCTCGAACCCCCTGCTGAACCTCGCGGTCTACCTGGGGATCGGCGCCAAGCTGGCGGTCAGCCTGGCGATCACCGCGGTGCGCGGCCGCGGTTAGGATCGCGCCTTGCCGTTCACGCGCAAGAACCTGATGGCCGACCTGGAGGACCTTGGCGGCAACTTCGACGGCGACCCGGGCCTTGAATTCCGCGCCGCGACGAAAGCGCTCGGGCTCGAGCGGTCCGGACTGACCTGGCAGCGCGTCCCGCCCGACTACCGGTTCCCCTACGGCCACACGCACGAGACCCAGGAGGAGGTCTACGTGGTCGTGCGCGGGAGCGGGCGGATGGCGATCGACGACGAGGTGATCGAGCTGGCGGAATGGGACGCGGTGCGCGTCCCGCCCGGGTCGTGGCGCGGCTACGAGGCCGGCCCCGAGGGCCTCGAGCTCCTCGTCGTCGGCGCTCCCAACCTGGGCGAGAACCCGCGCGAGGACGTCGAAGGCACCCGCGACTGGTGGCCTAGATGAGTGAGCGGGCCAGCTCGATCGCGCCGACGATGCCGGCCTGCGGACCGAGCGCCGGGGGAACGAGGTACCGGTCGAGGTCGGGGCCGAGCTGCGGAACCTCGACGTAGCCGGCGAGCAGCTCGCGCAGGCGGACGCGGACGCGGGGGAGCAGGCCGGGGACGAGGCCGACGCCGCCGCCGACGATCAGGCGTTCGGCGGACAGCGTCAGGACGACGTTGACCAGGCCGAGCGCCAGGTACTCCGCCTCCAGGTCCCAGACCCCCGGGTCGTCCAGCTCCTCCCCCGGCCGGCCCCAACGGGCCCGCAGCGCGGTTCCCGAGGCGAGGCCCTCGAGGCAGTCGCCGTGGAACGGGCAGGATCCCTCGAAGGGGTCGCGGACGCGGTCGTGCGGGATCAGCATGTGGCCGACCTCGGGATGGAGCAGGCCGTGGACCGGGCGCCCGTTGGCGAAGACGCCGCCGCCGATCCCGGTGCCGACGGTGACGTAGACGAAGGTGTCGAGCCCCTGCGCGGCGCCGTGCCTCCACTCGCCGATCGCCGCCGCGTCGACGTCGGTGTCGAGGGCGATCGGCACACCGAGCGCCTCGGCCAGCGGCCCCGCGATGTCGGTGTCGGCCCAGCCCGGCTTCGGCGTCGTCGTGATCGTTCCCCAGCGCGGCGAGGAGCGATCGACCACGACCGGCCCGAAGGCGCCCACCCCGAGCGCCTCCAGGTCACCCACATCGGTGAAGAACTCGATCGCCCGGCCGATCGTCTCGGCGGGGGTCGTGGTGGGGAAGCTCTCGACCCGGTCGAGCTCGCCGTCGGCGCCGGCCACCGCACAGGTCCAGCGGGTGCCACCGGCCTCGATCCCGCCGATGCTCATGCGAGCGCCCGCCGGCGCCAGGAGAAGAAGAGCCCGCCGAGGAACGCGAGGCCGCCGGCGACGATGCAGCCGATCGCCAGGTGCTGGATCGTGGTGGTGGCGATCCCCCAGGCCGCCTGGGCCGCTTCGCGGTCGGCCTGCGCCGAGAGCAGCCGGTCGACCACCTGGTTGCCGGCCAGGGTGCGCAGGAGCAGGGCAAGGGCGCCGGTGACGATCAGGGCGACGCCGATCGCGACGAACGTCCGCGGGAGCTCCCACCAGCCGAGCACCAGGACCAGCGCGTAGAGGCCCAGCGTCGCCAGCACCGCTGGCAGGGTCAGGTCGCGCACCACCCGCACAGCGTCCTGGGCCTGGCTCAGCTCCTGCGCTTCCAGCACCTTGATCCGCGCGGCCCCCGGTTCGACCAGCGAGCTCAGGCCGCTGATCCCGAAGTCTTCGGCGAAGCCTTCTTCTTCGAGCTCGTCGGCGATCTGGCGCAGCGCCGGGGTCAGGTCGACGACCACGGCGCCGTTTTCCCCGGCCGTGCCTTCTTCATCCAGCACCCGCAGGAGGGCCTTGTGGCCGGAGCGGTTGGCCTGCTCCCAGATCGCCTTGAAGCGCGCCGTCTTCATCACCCGTTCGGCGAGCCGGGTCTGCTCGGCGCGCAGGGCGGGGACGACCCTTTCGGCGACTTCTTCCTGCCCGGCCGCCCGCAGCTGCGCTTCGGTCTCGCCGACCAGTTCTTCGCCGAGGAAGGTGGCGACGCGGTGGCGCACCTCCTTGTTTTCGAGCATGGCGCCGCTGACCGCGGTCCAGCTGCCGGTGTCGAGCAGCTGGCCGTTGGCCCAGAGGGCGAAGATCGCCACCACCCCGGCGATCACCGCGAGGACGAGGGCGACGAGGCGGGCCATCAGCGGGTCCCCATCAGCGCCGCACCGACATCGCGTAGAAGGTGTAGGTGAGCCGGTCGGAGCCGCCTTCGACGGCGAGCGTCGCCGCTTCCGGCACCGGGTCGAACGGGCCCGGTTCGACGATCCCCGGCGCGGCGCGCAGCAGCAAGCCGTCGCCGGCCGTTTCCGGGACCAGGCGATAGCGGGTGTCGCCGTTGATCACGGCGTGGCGGGAGCCGGCGTGGAAGAGGAAGGCCTGCACGCGTTCCAGCCCTTCTACCCCGGCGCCGGCGATCCGCACGAAGACGACTTGGCGCGCCTGCGGCGTCGGCACCGTCACCGCTTCTCCCGCTGCCGCCTCCACGGTCCCGATAACCCGCGCGGCGCCGCAGCGACTCGCCGGCAGCCGGCCCAGCACCTGCCAGCGTTCGTCGGTATAGAGCGGAGCGAAGTTGCAGAGGACGGCGCGCGTCTGTTCGGGCGGGTCCCAGCCGGGAAAGCGATCGTCGAGGTCGGCGCCGGGGAATTCCGGCTGCACGACCTGGGTGTTCTGGCGCAGGATCCGTTCCGGCCCGCCCGGATCTTCGGCCGCCGCGGCGTTCAGCCGGTCGAGCGCCGAGGTGTAGGCGCTGTAGTTCTGGAACACCGGCAGCGGCTGCCAGTCGAGTTCGTAGGCCCAGGCGGCGCCGACCTCCCACGGTTCGACCGCGACCGTGTGGCCGCGCAGCGCGGCCAGCCCCGGCGGCGCCAGTTCGTAGGTGAGCTGCATCGCCGCGCGGCCGTCGGCGGTGACCGTGGCGAGGCGGCCGGGACTGAACAGCGTGCGCGCCTGGTCGACGGCGAAGCGCAGGTTGGCGACCGGGTCGAAGCGGGTTTCGAGCCCGGCGGGGCGCACCGGCAGGCTGATCGCGAAGACGGCCGCCGCGGCGACCAGCAGCAGCCGCCGCCAGACCGCGCTCGGGGCGGCCGCCGCGACCGCTACCCAGAGCACGGCGGCATCGGCGAAGACGACGGTGAGGTGCCCGGCGTCGATCCGGACCACCCCCTCCTTGTAGATCGCGAAGGAGACCAGCGCGGCGATCGCGACGCCGGCCCGACGGGAGGCACGGCCGCGCCCGCGGCCGGTGATCCAGGCGGCGCCGACGAGGGCGAGGCCGGAGAGGATCGCGGCGGCGACCGCGGCGATCACCTTCCAGGGCGCGACTTCGGTCGAGCGCAGCATCGCCGAGCTGTAGCCGCTCGCGATCTCGACGGTGTGGCCGACGAAGGCGGGCAGGTCGCCGAGGCGCTGGCCGGTTGCCAGCCAGAGCGCCAGCGCCAAGGCCGCGAAGATGACGACGTAGGCGACGATCCGCCGTGCCCCCGCCCGCGCCCCGAGCAGGGCGAGGAGGAAGACGACCGCGACCAGCGGTCCGGTCGAGAGCTTGATCAGCGCCGCGGGCGCGGCAAAGACCGCGGCGGCGAGGACGAAGGCGTCGAGCGCGCGCGGCGCGCGCTCCTCCTTGAGCAGCCAGAAGCAGCCGAAGACGGCGGTCAGGAGGCCGACCTCGAGCAGCGGCATCGGCAGCCAGCCGAGCACGAAGAAGGCGACCACCGCGGCGGCGAGCAACGGCATCGCCCGCCCCAGCGCCCAGACCAGCCCGAGGCAGAAGAGCACGTAGAGGATCGCCGCGTAGAGGAAGCTGAGGATCCCAAGCCCGCCGAAGAAGACCAGCCGACTCTGCAGGAAGCCGAGCGGCCCGTACGTGTAGACGACTTCCTTGCCGAAGTGGAGCCCCTGGTCGATCGCCATCGCGAGGCCCGCGTTCCAGCTCGGATCGACCCCCGGCCCGGGCGTCTGGAAGCCGACCGACCAGCCGAGCAGGGCCACGATCAGCCCGGCGCCCCAGACCGGCACCCGCTTCGCCCGCGTCATGCGGCGCAGGCTACCGAGGGTGGATGAGGGGGCGGTGTGGGGACGGGGGCGTCGGCGGCTGGCGCCCGGATGCGAAAGGGACCCGGCCTTCTCGGAGGCGACCCTGGCAGGCTGTGGCCGCCTCCGAGAAGGCCGGGTCATGGGGGGAGCGGCGGACACGCCGGTCCTCCCTCCGCTGTTCCTTATGGCCCCCACGGGGCCATAAGGAACAGCGGAGGGAGGGTGCTGCGGGGTTCGTGAGAAAGACGCCGGGAACCACGCGGGTGACGTGAGGGAGACGTCACGGGTCCCACGCCTCCTCCACGGTCCAGGACGCGCCGGGTGAGTTCTCCACCGTATGGCGTGGAGAATTCACTCAGCGGGGGACGGGGCCCTCGGACCTCCCCGTGAAGGCATACGCCTTCCCTGCGATCGTGGGGGCTTCGTCACGGGGCGACCATGATCCGGCGGGGATCCCGCCGGATCATGCATCTCCCCGACGGGACCCGCGCGGATCGCACGGTCTTCGTGGCGTCTTTCGTCGGCCGTCACGAAGACGTCGCAATCGTCACGGAGACGTGCGATCCACCGTCGGTCCACAAAGGTCAAGGGCTCCCTCGTA
>JAFDWF010000214.1 GCA_018268575.1 Actinomycetota bacterium | reverse complement strand
GGAAGACGCCACGAAGACCGTGCGATCCGCGCGGGTCCCGTCGGGGAGATGCATGATCCGGCGGGATCCCCGCCGGATCATGGTCGGTCCGTCACGAAGGGTCCACGATCGCAGGGAAGGCGTATGCCTTCCTGCGAAGGTTCAGACCCCCCTTTTCGCGCTGAGTGAATCTGGGCCCCCATAGGGGCCCGGAACCGTGGTCACGTGATTGTGACGGTGGAGGAACTGTGGAACCCGTGACGTCTCCCTCACGTCACCCGCGCAGTTCCCGGCGTCTTCGTGACGGACCCCGCGACACCCTCCCTCCGCTGTTCCTCATGCCCACCATCCCGGCATAAGGAACAGCGGAGCGTAGGACCCTCCGCCGTCCCCCCGTGACCCGGCCTTCTCGGAGGCGGCCACAGCCTGCCAGGGTCGCCTCCGGGAAGGCCGGGTCCCTTATGCGTCCGCCGGAGCTCCTTCCGCTCCCCTCGAGCGCCGTCGCGGAACTGCTCATCTAATGTCCTGAGGCGGAGACCGGCCGGGGCCGCGACACATACGGGCTCCCCGCCGCGGAGAAACGCCAGAGGCGCTCTACGGCTTTGGTGATGCCGACACGGGGGCTCGTCACCACCGTTGGCGGGTCGCCCTCGGGTGGGAGAAGCTGGAAAGGGTCGCGGTCGAGGCGGGCGGCGTTGTCGGCGAGGGTGACGCCGAGGGCCTCGGTCAGCTTGCCGGGGCCCGAGCAGAGATCGAGGTCCGTGCGCGCCGCTGGGCGGCGCTCGCGGATCGTCTCCAGGCCCGCCGTCGGCTCCAGTGCTCGGATCAGGACCGCCGCCGCGTCGCCCTCGGGCTCGCAGACGAAGTTCAGCAGGCTGTGGATGCCGTAGGAGAGATAGACGTAGGCGTAGCCGGGCGGGCCGAACATCACCTTGGTCCGTTCGGTCAGGCCGACGAAGGAGTGGCTGGCCGGGTCTTCGCGTTCGTAGGCCTCGGTCTCGACGATCGTGCCGCCGACGCCGTTCACGAACAGACGGCAGCCGATCAGCGCCGGGGCGACGTCGTGGACCGAGCCCGCGAAGAAGTCAGCCCCCAGGCGAGCATCCGCTCGCCTGGGCCCGGCGGCGCTGCGCCCCCTGGAGCTCAGGCCGACCCCGCCGCCTCGCGGACCGTCGCCAGTGCCTCGCGGGCGCCTTCGATCTGCGCCTTCAGCGGAGCCGAGCCGGTGCCGCCGGCGACCTCCTTGCGCTCCAGCCAGCTGGAGCGCTGCAGCACCTCGTAGTACTCCTCGCCGAGGGCCTCGGAGCGGGCCGCGATCTGCTCACGGCTGAGCCCCGAGAGCGGCACGTCGGCGGCGATCGCGTCGCGGACCAGCTCGCCGACGATCCCGTGCGCCTCGCGGAACGGCACGCCCTGGCGGACCAGCAGGTCGGCGACCTCGGTCGCGGCGAGCATCTCGTCGCCGGAGGCCTCTTCGAGGCGCTCGCGGTCGAAGGTGATCTCCTCGAGGATTCCCGCCGCCGCTTCGAGGCTCGACTCGATCGTCTCGATCGCGTCCCAGAGCGGCTCCTTGTCCTCCTGCATGTCCTTGCCGTAGGTGAGCGGCAGCGCGTGCATCACACCGAGCAGCGTCTGGTGGGCGGCGGCGACGCGCGGGCTCTTCGCCCGCAAGAGCTCGGCCGCGTCGGGGTTCTTCTTCTGCGGCATGATCGAGGAGCCCGAGGAGAACGCCTCGTCGAGCTCGCAGAAGCCGAACTCGGTGCTCGACCAGATCACCAGCTCCGAGCCGAGTCGCGAGAGGTGCATCGCGCAGGTCGCCGCGGCGCTCAGGTAGTCGATCACGAAGTCGCGGTTGGAGACGCCGTCCAGGGAGTTCGGGGTGATCGCGGCAAAGCCGAGCTCGGCGGCGACGATCTCCCGCGGCAGCGGCCAGTTGGCGCCCGCCAGGGCGGCCGAGCCGAGCGGCATCACCGCCGCCGACTCGGCGGCGAAGCCGAAGCGGCGCGCGTCGCGGGAGAGCATCCAGAAGTAGGCGAGCAGGTGGTGGCCGAGGTAGACAGGCTGGGCGCGCTGCAGGTGGGTGTAGCCGGGCATCGGCCAGTCGCGGTGGGATTCGGCGAGGCCGAGCAGGCGCTCCATCGCCGCGGCGCAGAGGCGCATCGCCCGGCGCGAGGCGGCGCCGACCACCATCGCGATGTCGGTCGCCACCTGGTCGTTGCGCGAGCGGCCGGTGTGGAGCTTCCCCGCCACCGCGCCGATCTCCTCGCCGAGCAGGCGCTCGATCGCCATGTGGATGTCCTCGTCGGACTCCTCGAAGTCGAACCCGGGCGCCTCGATCCGCGCCCCCACCCGGTCGAGCCCGGCGACGATCTCCTCCGCCTCGGCCTCGGTGAGGACGCCGATCCGCGCCAGCCCGCGCGCGTGCGCCTGCGACTGGAGGATGTCGTAGGGCGCCAGCTGCCAGTCGAAGGGCAGCGAGCGGTTCATCCGCCAGAAGCGCGGGTCGGGGTCTTTGCGAAACCGGGCGGGCGCGTCGTCGTCAGTCGGGAACCGTGCCATGGCGCGCCCAGACTACCCGCGTCGCGAGGCGTCGACGGCGGCAGCCAGCTCGGTGCAGACGCACTCGATCTGCGCCTCGCTCAGCCGCGGGAAGAAGGGCAGCGCCAGCGAGTGCGCCGAGGCGGCCTCGGCGACCGGGAACTGTCCCTCGCGGTAGCCCAGCTCCCGCAGGTGCGGGAAGAGGTGGACGCTCGGCAGGTAGGACTTCGAATCGATCCCCACTTCGCGCAGCGCCCGGATCACCGCGTCACGGTCGACCTCGTCGGCGAGCCGCACGACGTAGACGAACCAGCTGCGCACCTCGCGGCCGCGGGCGGCCATCGGCGCCTCCACGCCCGGCACCTCGGCGAGCCGTTCGGCGTAGGCGGCGGCCACGGCGGCGCGGCGCTCCAAGAGCGACGGCAGCCTCTCCACCTGACCGAGCCCGATCGCCGCCCCCAGGTCGGAGAGCCGGTAGTTGAAGCCGAGCCGATCGTGGTCGAGCCAGCCCATGTCGACGGCGCGACCCTGGTTGCGCTCGCTGCGCAGGCGCGCCGCCGTGCCCGCATCGGTGGGGACGATCACGCCGCCCTCCCCCGTCGTCATCTGCTTGTTGGCGTAGAAGGCGAAGGTGGCGAAGTTGCCGCGGGTGCCGACCATGCGGCCCTCCGCGTCGACCGCGCCGAGCGCCTCGCAGGAGTCCTCGAGCAGGCCGAGGCCGTGCTTTGCCGCCAGCGCCTCGAGCTCGGGCCAAGCCGCGGGCCAGCCGAAGATGTCGATCGGCAAGAGGCCCGCGGTGCGCTCGCCGACGGCCGCCGCGGCGGCGTCGGGGTCGATGTCGAGCGTCTCCGGGTCGACGTCGACGAAAACCGGCCGCGCCCCCTCGTAGAGCAGGCAGTTGGCCGAGGCGATGAAGGTGAACGGGCTGGTGAGGACCTCCTCGCCCGGTCCCCAGCCGAGCTGGCGCACGCCGAGGTGGAGCGCCGCGGTGCCGCTCGACACCGCGACCGCGTCCTCGACCCCGAGGAACTCGGCGAAGGCGCGCTCGAAGCGCTCCCCCATCGGCCCCAACGAGAGCCGGCCCGAGCGCATCACCTCGAGCACCAGCTCCTCCTCGCGCGCCCCGAGCTCGGGGCGCGCCAGCGGGATCGCCTGATGCTCGCTCATCGCGCCCCCTTCGCTCATTGGAAGGCGTACTCCAAGGAGTCGACCAGCGCCTGCCACGACGCCTCGATCACGTTCCCCGACACTCCGGTCGTCCCCCACTCGCGCTCGCCGTCGGCGGAGTCGAGCAGCACCCGGGTGACCGCGTCGGTGCCGCGGTCCTGGTCGAGGATCCGCACCTTGTAGTTGGTCAGCTCGATCTCGGCCAGGTGCGGGTGGCGGCCGGTGATCGCCTGGCGCAGCGCCTTGTCGAGCGCGCTCACCGGCCCGTTGCCCTCGGCGATCTCGACGTAGCGCTCGCCGTCGATCTGCACCTTCACCGTGGCCTCGGTCTCGACCTCGCCGCCCGCCCGCTTCTGGGTCACGACCCGGTAGCTCTCCAGCTCGAACAGCGGCTTGTAGACCCCGGCCTCGCCCCGCAGCAGGAGCTCGAAGGAGGCCGGCGCCGCCTCGTAGTGGTAGCCGCGGTGCTCGCGCTCCTTCAGCACCTCGATCGCCCGCGAGGCCCCCTCGTCGTCGATCTCGATCCCGGCGGCGCGCGCCTGGTCGCGGATCGTCGCCTTGCCGGAGAGCTCCGAGGGCAGGATCGCCCGCTCGTTGCCGACCGCGGCGGGCTCGACGTGCTCGAAGGTGCGCGCGTCGGCCTCGACCCCGGCCACGTGCATGCCGCCCTTGTGGGCGAAGGCGTTGCGGCCGACGTAAGGGGCGTTCGGGTTCGGCGAGAGGTTGCAGAGCTCGTCGATGAAGTGGACCGTCTCGGTGAGCGTCTCCAGTTTCCCCTCCGGCACCACCTCGAAGCCCATCTTCAGCTGCAAGGCGGGCAGGATCGAGGTCAGGTTGGCGTTGCCGCAGCGCTCGCCGTAGCCGTTCACGGTCCCCTGCACCATCCGCGCCCCGGCGTTCACCGCGGCGAGGCTGTTGGCGACCCCGCAGCCCGCGTCGTCGTGGGCGTGGATGCCGATTTCGGCCCGCTCGCCGAAGCGGGCGACGCCGACCTCGGTCGCCGCCGCGATCTGGTCCGGCAGGCTCGCCCCGTTGGTGTCGCAGAGGGTGACGTTCTCGGCCCCGGCGTCGATCGCCGCCTCGAGGCAGGAGAGCGCGTAGCCGGGGTCCTCGCGGTAGGCGTCGAAGAAGTGCTCGGCGTCGTAGACGACCCGCTTGCCGCGCTCGCGGCAGAAGGCGACCGACTCGGCGATCATCGCCAGGTTCTCCTCGCGCGAGACCTTGGTCACCTTCTCCAGGTGGAGGCCCCAGGTCTTGCCGACCAGGGTCACCACCGAGACGAAGGACTCGACCAGCGTCAGCAGCGCCGGGTCCTCGGCCGCCTCCACCCCGCGCCGCCGGGTCATCCCGAAGCCGCAGACCACGGCCCGCTCCAGCGGCAGCTCGGCGAGCGCCGCGAAGAGCTCCTCTTCCTTCGGGTTGGAGCTCGGGAAACCGGCCTCGATCATCTGCACGCCGAGCCCGTCCAATGCCTGCACGACCCGCGCCTTCTCGGCCGCCGAGAGCGACATCCCCTCGCCCTGCATGCCGTCCCGCAGGGTGGTGTCGTAGAGCTTCACCTGTTCCATCTGGTACTGCCTTTCGAGTTCTGAAGAGATCGTGGGCCGAGGCCCAGGCGGGCCCGGAGGCCCGGCGCGCGCGGCCGCGGCCGCACCTGCCGCTAGGCGGCAGGGGTAATTCGCCCGATCGTCTCGTCGGTCGACTCGATCTCCTCGGCGCCGATCGCGGCGCCGTCACGCCCCTTGGCCGAATCAACGGCGGCGACGTCGACGAAGTCGAGCCACTCGAGGTACTCGTCGGCACGCCCGTGCAGGGCGTCGACGAATTTCGCCTGGACGTGGCGGGTGACCTCGCCCGGACCGCCGATCTCATGGTCGTCGATCTCGCGGACCGGGACCATCTCGGCCGCGGTGCCGGTCATGAAGACCTCCTCGGCGAGGTAGAGCTCGGCCCGGGCGATGTCGCGCTCGACCACGGTGTAGCCGAGGTCACGGGCGACCTGGATCACCGATTTGCGGTTGATCCCGTCGAGGATCGAGGCGACGTGCGGGGGCGTCAGGATCTCGCCGTCGCGGACCACGAAGATGTTCTCGCCCGAGCCCTCGCAGACGAAGCCGCGCTCGTCGAGCAGGATCGCCTCGTCGTAGCCGGCGTTAGCCGACTCGGTCTTGGCGAGGATCGAGTTGAGGTAGGAGCCGGAGGCCTTGGCGTGCGGGATCGCGCCCGCCGGGCTGATCCGCCGCCAGCTCGAGACCTTGGCGCGGATCCCCCGCCCGGCGCTCTCGTCGCCGAGGTAGGCCCCCCAGGGCCAGGTGGCGACGATCACGTCGACCGGGGCCGCGTTGGCGTAGAGGCCCATCTCGCCGTAGCCGCGGAAGGCCAGCGGGCGGATGTAGCAGGAGGCCTGCTTGTTGCGGCGCATCAGCTCGTGCGTGGCGAGGCGCAGCTCCTCCGCCGAGTAGGGCAGCTGCAGGTAGTAGAGCTCGGCCGATTTCTGCAGCCGGTCGAAGTGCTCCCAGGAGCGGAAGATGGCCGGGCCGCGCTCGGTCTCGTAGGCACGGATCCCCTCGAAGACGCCGGTTCCGTAGTGCAGGCCGTGCGAGAGCACGTGCACCTTGGCGTCGTCCCAGGGGACGAATTCGCCGTTCTTCCAAATCAAATCGCAGGGATCCATGTTGGGGGGATTATGCCCGATGGATCGAAGGTGTTGAAACCAAGCAGGTGAAGCACCCTCGGAAACCCCAAAGGAGGAAGCAGGATGAAGCGTTTTCTGCCCCGGCTGAGCTACGCGAACGTGATCGCGTCGCTCGCCTTGTTCATCGCCCTGGGAGGCGCAGCGGTGGCGGCGGGGCTGCCCAAGAACAGCGTCGGCCCGCAGCAGCTGAAGAAGGGCGCGGTGACGGCGAAGGCGATCCGCAAGCAGGCCGTGACCGCAGGCAAGATCGCCCCCAAGGCCGTCGTCGCGGGGAAGCTCGGCCCCAACGCGGTGCTGCCGGGGAACCTCGGTGCCGGGATCATCGACACCTCGAAGATCTCCGCCGGCGCGGTGACCGCGGAAAAGATCAAGAACAACGTCGTCACCACCAACAAGCTGACCAACAACGCGGTGACCGCGCAGAAACTGGCCACGGGGGCCGTCGCCACCAACAACCTCGGTGAAGCGGCGGTGACCGCGGCGAAGCTCGCCAACGGCTCGGTGACCGCGGCGAAACTGGCGCCGGAAGTGCTGAACAACGTCAACCCGCTGAAGACGGGCCAGACGCTGCGCGGCGTCTTCAGCCTCGGCGCCACCAAGGCGGCCGTCACCAAGGCGAGCGCCTTCGGCGCGATCAGCTTCCAGCAGCCGCTGGCGGCGAATCCGGCCGCGGCGGCGGTGATCATCCCCAAAGGCGGGCCGTTCACCGCGCAGTGCCCGGGCCTCGGGGCCGGCGGCACCACGCCGGAAGCAGTGGCGGGGGCCGTCTGCGTCTACCTGACGGTGGAAACGAACCTGGAAGGCGTCGGCCCCGCCGCCGTCACCCAGGAAGGCACCAACCGGCTCGGCGTGACGCTGACCGCGAAAGGCAAAGAAGCCGCGGAAGGCAACTTCGTCGCCTCAGGCCTCTGGGCGGTGACCGCGCCCTAGCCCTGGGCCAGCGCCTCGATCACCGCGGCGGTCATCTCCGCGGTGCCGACCTCGACCTCGGCGGGCACGTCCACCATCGGCGGTGGTGCGGCGGTCCCGCCGGCGAGGTCGGGGGTGCGCAGCCCGTCTTCGAGGACGGCGTCGACCGCCGCCTCGATCCGCGCCGCCTCCTCGGCACGACCGAGGCCGTGGCGCAGCATCATCGCCGCCGAGAGGAAGGTGGCGAGCGGGTTGGCGATGCCCTTGCCGGCGATGTCGGGGGCGGAGCCGTGGACCGGCTCGAAGAGGCCGGGGGCGCCCTCGGCGCCGAGGCTGGCCGAGGGGAGCATGCCGAGGCTGCCGGTGAGCATCGCGGCCTCGTCGGAGAGGATGTCGCCGAAGAGGTTCTCGGCGACGATCACGTCGAACTCGGCGGGGCGCGAGACCAACTGCATCGCGGCGTTGTCGACCAGCAGGTGGTCGAGGGTGACGTCGGGGTAATCGGGGGCGACGCGGCCCACGACCTCGCGCCAGAGCCGCGAGGTCTCCATCACGTTGGCCTTGTCGATCGAGGTGACCTTGGGCGCGGCGCCGGAGCCCTCGGCGCGCCGGCGGGCGGCGTCGAAGGCGGCGCGGGCGATCCGGTCGATTTCCGAGGCCTCGTATTCGCAGGTGTCGTGGGCGGCGTCGCCGTCGCGCCCGGAGTCGCCGAAGTAGATGCCGCCGGTGAGCTCGCGGACGACCAGCAGGTCGGTACCAGAAATGCGGTCCTCGCGCAGCGGGCTGGCGCCCATCAGCGCTGGGCTCGGGCGCACCGGGCGCAGGTTGGCGAACAGTCCCATCCCCTTGCGCAAGCCGAGCAGGCCCTGCTCGGGGCGCGGATCGTCGGGGTTGGTGGTGTCCCATTTGGGACCGCCGACCGCGCCCAGCAGGACCGCGTCGGCGGCCTTGCAGGCCGCCAGCACCTCGTCGGTGAGGGCGACCCCGTGCGCGTCGATCGAGCAGCCGCCCATCAGGCGCTCGTCGTAGTCGAACTCGCCCAGGGTATCGAGGACCTCGCGCGCCGCCCCGATGATCTCCGGGCCGATCCCGTCGCCGGGCAGGACGACTATGCGGGGCGCGTCGGACACGGGCGGCACTCTACGCATTACGCCGCGACGGCGGCGATGTTGAGGCGGACGTAGTCGAGGCGCAGCGGGCTCGGCTGGGCGGCGAGGACATCGGCGACGAAACTGTCGCGCAGGTCCTCCGGCAGCCGCTCCAGGTGGGCGCCGAGGCAGATCGTGCGGGCGAAGACCTCGGGCTCGGGCGGGTCGACCGGCCAGGGCTCGAGCCAGCAGCGGACGTCGGTGAAACCGGCCCCGCGCAACCTCGCTTCGGTCTCTTCGGTTCCGGCGTAGTTCCAGAGCCTCTCGATGCCCTCCAGGTGCTCGGCGTAGGGCTCACGGCGAGCGACCTCCTCGCCGGCGCGGCGGAAGGCGTCGATGTTGCCTTCACCGCCGCACTGAGCAGCAAGGCGGCCGCCCACGCGTAGCGCCGCCCGCAGCCGGGCGAAGAGCGCGTCGTGGTCGGTGATCCAGTGGAAGACCGCGGTCGAGAACACCGCGTCGACCTGCTCGGCCAGCTCCAGCTTGGTCAGGTCGGAGACGATCGCCTCGTCCCCCGGCCGCAGCACGCTCTTCACCTGCTCGACCATCGAGGGAGAGCCGTCGACCGCGATCACCCGGCCGTCCGGGATCCGCTCTATCACGATCGCCGTGGTGCGACCGGAGCCGCAGCCGGCGTCGAGGACGGTCTCGCCGCCCTCCAGGTCCAGCCGGTCGAGGACGGCCCGCGCCCAGTCCTCATGCGGGAGGGCGACGCGCTGGTAGGTGGTTGCGTCCCAGTCGCGGGTGGTCGAGCGGGCCATCGGCGCTCCCTCAGATGCTCGTCGTCAGCGGGCCGACGGCGCGGCCCGAGCTCTCGTACTCGTCGATCGCGCCGACGTTCTGCAGGGTGATGCCGATGTCGTCGAGCCCGTTCAGCAGCCGGTGCTTGACGTCGGGGTGCACCTCGAACGGAAAGACGCCGGTGGTGCCGCAGTCGACCGTCTGGTCGTCGAGGTCGATCCGCGCCTCGCCCGCGGCGGCGATCTGCTTGCAGTGGGCCTCGTCGACGATCGCCGGGAGGAGCCCGATCTTGGTGCAGTTGGAGTAGAAGATGTCGGCGAACGAGGGCGCGACGATCGCCTCGAAGCCGAAGTCCTCCAGCGCCCACGGCGCGTGCTCCCGTGAGGATCCGCAGCCGAAGTTCCGCCCCGTGACGAGGATCGGGTTCGACTCCAGCTCGATCTCGCCGTCGCGGATCCAGTCGTAGAAGAGGAACTCGCCGAAGCCGGTCCGCTCCACGCGCTTCAGGAACTGCTTGGGGATGATCTGGTCGGTGTCGACGTCGTTGCGGTCGAGCACCGAGACCTTGCCCTCGATGACGTCAATGGGTCGCATGTTGGCTAGCTCCAATCTCTGATGTCGACGAAGTGGCCCTCGACGGCGGCGGCGGCAGCCATCCGCGGACTGACCAGGTGGGTGCGCCCACCCTTGCCCTGGCGGCCCTCGAAGTTGCGGTTCGAGGTCGAGGCGCAGCGCTCCCCTTCGCTCAAGGTGTCCGGGTTCATGCCCAGGCACATCGAGCAGCCCGCCTCGCGCCATTCGAAGCCGGCGCCGCGGAAGACGTCGTCGAGGCCCTCGGCCTCGGCGGCGGCTTTGACCTGCTGGGAGCCGGGGACGACCATCGCCCGGACCGTGCTCGCGACCTTGCGGCCGTCGACCACCGCGGCGGCCTCGCGCAGGTCCTCGATGCGGCTGTTGGTGCAGGAGCCGATGAAGACCCGTTCCGGGGCGATCTCGGTCATCGGCGTATTCGCCTCCAGGCCCATGTAGGTGAGCGCGCGTTCGGCCGATTCGCGGTCGGCGGCGGAGCCCATCGCGGCCGGGTCGGGGACGTTGTCGGTGACCTGGACGACCATGCCCGGGTTGGTGCCCCAGGTGACCATCGGCGAGATCGCCGCCGCGTCGACGTCGACCTCCTGGTCGAAGCCGGCGCCGTCCTCACTCGCCATCTCGCTCCAGCGGGCGACGGCGGCGTCGAAGTCCTGCGGCGCGCCCGGTTTGCCCGCGACGAAGTCGAAGGTGGTCTGGTCGGGGGCGATCATGCCCGCCCGGCCGCCGCCCTCGATCGTCATGTTGCAGATCGTCATCCGGCCCAGCATCGAGAGCGCCTCGATCGCGGGGCCCGCGTACTCGACCGCGAAGCCGGTCATGCCGCCGGTGCCGAGGCGGCCGATCGTCGCCAGGATCAGGTCCTTCGGCGTCACCCCGGAGCCCAGCGCGCCCGCGTAGTTGATCCGCATCGTGCGCGGCTTTTTCTGCACCAGGCACTGGGTCGCGAGCACGTGCTCGACCTCGGAGGTACCGATGCCGAAGGCCAGCGAGCCGAAGGCGCCGTGGGTGGAGGTGTGGCTGTCGCCGCAGACGATCGTCATCCCCGGCTGGGTCACCCCCAGCTCCGGGCCGATCACGTGGACGATGCCCTGGCGGTCGGAGCCGAGGCTGTAGACCTTGAGGCCGAACTCCTCGCAGTTGCGTTCCAGCGTTTCCACCTGGACGCGGGAGAGCTCGTCGGCGATCAGCCGCGCCGCCATCGTCCCGTCGGTGGGCGTGTTGTGGTCGGCCGTGGCCAGCGTCTTGTCGGGGCGGCGGACCGGGCGCCCGGCCATCCGCAGACCGTCGAAGGCCTGCGGCGAGGTGACCTCGTGGACCAGGTGCAGGTCGATGTAGATCAGCCCCTCGGAGACCTCGTGCGCCTCCCAGATCTTCTCGAACATGTTTCTTGGACTCATGCGTCGCCTCCTCTGCTCTCGCTCGTCGCGCTCATCATCACCGGCAGTCTCGCTCCTCGCTCCCGCGTCCGGGGGCGACTAGCTCCTCCTCAATCCGGCGGCTATCACCGCGATGAAGCGGGTCGGTTCGGTTCCTTCGTTCTCGAAGTGGTGCGGGAGATCGGCGTCGAAGGTGACGCTGTCTCCGTCTTGCAGCTCGATGCGGGTGCCCTCGAGGACCAGTGCCGGCGAGCCGGCGAGGACGACCGCGGTCTCGCGGCTGCCCGGCTCGTGCATCGGCGGGTCGGCGGCGCCGCCGGTGGTGGCGCCGGGGTCGAGGACGTGCATGGAGACGTCGGCGCGTTGTCCGGGCAGCGGCGGCGTGAGCTCTTCGATGATGTGGCCGCCGCGGCGGCTGGAGCGGCGCTCGGCAGCGCGGGAGACGGCGACGTGCTGGCCCTCGTCGAGGCGCAGAAGCTGGGACAGCGTCAGCTCAAGCCCGGCAGCGATCTTCGCCGCGACCACGAGGGTCGGCGAGGTCTCACCGCGCTCGACCTGGGACAGCATCTGGGCGGAGACGCCGGAGCGGTCGGCGAGGGAGCGCAGGGACAGGGACATCGCTTCGCGCAGCGCCCGGATGCGGGGGCCGACCGCGGCGATGGGGTCGGTCGCCTGGGAGGTCTGAGCGGGGGCCACGGTCGCCATGATTGGGCGTACGTTATCACGGACGTTTGTCAAGCGATAGCCCTCCCTCAATCGCGGACGCAATTGCAGTTAGGTCCGCGATTGAGGGAGGGGTCGCTGGGCGAGGAGGTCCAGGAGATCGCGCGCCACTTCGGCCGGTTCCGAAAGTAATTGGCCGTAGGTGATGCGGACAACTCGATAGCTCGCCGCCAGGAGGCGTCGGTCTCGCCGTCGATCGTCTGCGAGCGCCCGCTTCGTGCGGTGGGATTGGAAGCCGTCAAGCTCGCCTATGAGGCGTGCCTCAGGCCAATAGCAGTCCACCTGGAAGCGATGCTCGCCGACGGAGAGCCAGGCATTGAGCCGTGGGCGCGGGATCTGATATCGGTCGAGAAATGGGAGGAACGATTCCTCCAGCGTGCTCCGGACCCTGCCGCCGGGGTCATCCTTCAGGCGCTCGAGGCACCTCCCGACGATCGCCGCTCCTCGGTGCCGTGGATACCGCTCGAGCAGCGCGGGCAACGAGGCCGGGCCATAGATCCCGAGGTATTCCATCTCCCGGAGCGCCGCCTCCGCCGCCGCCTCGCCCTTGTTCCCCGCCAGATCGAGCACCGCCCGCGCCGCCGACGTCACCGGGATCCCATCGACCACGTCCCGCTCGCCCTCCGGCAGACACGCGAAGTGCTTGCGGACGACCTTCGTCGACGAACAGGATCTCGGAACGGTGACGTCGATTCGGCCGCTCCCGGGCCCCCAGATCCCCCAGAGCGTCGCAGCGGTCGCGTGGCTCAGAACGGCCCCGGGTCCCGAGACGAGCACCGCCGCCATCCAATGGCTCCGCCTGGTCAGTGCTTCGTGACCGACCGCGTACACACCCCGGTGAATTGCTCGCAGCCGTCCCCCACGCACCCTCCGCCCGATCGCGTCCGTCCCGAATCCCATCCCCAGCAACTGACTCCGCGCCACCACCCCGTGCTGGCGCCCTGCGAGGTCCCCGACGGTTCGGTCAAAGGAATCAGATCGCTGGCGTATGCGAATAGCGCATAGAGGAGCAGACGGTCCCTGCATGGGACGCACCGTGACGGCCCAATCCGCGCGCATGGCGCGCGGATTGGGACTTCTCAGACGCTTCGAAGTGCCGAAAGCGTGCCGTGGTTCACTACGGGCCCGGAGTGCGCTCGACCGCGGCCTCGGCCGTCGCCGCCTCGGCCTCGCGCGTCGCGGCGCCTTCGAGGCTGTTGGACAGCGCCCTCAGGTAGGCGCGGGCGCTGGCCTCGATGATGTCGGTGGCGACGCCCGAGCCGGAGGCCAGGGTGCCGTTGGTGCGCAGCATCACGGTGGTCTGACCGAGGGCGTCCTCCCCCCCGGTCACCGCCTCGACCGTGTACTTGACCAGCTCCGACTCGACCCCGGTCGCCACCTGGATGGCGCGGAAGATCGCGTCGATCGGGCCGTCGCCGGTGGACTCGCCGACGACCTCCTCGCCCGAGGGCAGGGTGACGCCGATCTTCGCCATCGGCTCCTTGCCGCTCGCCGCGGTGACCTCGAAGGAGGCCAGCTCGTGGGCGTCGGCGCGGTCGCGCATCTCGTCGGAGACGATCGCCTCCAGGTCCAGCGCGGTGACCTGCTTCTTGCGGTCGGCCACCTCCTTGAACGCCTTGAAGGCCGAGTTGAGGGCACCGCCCTCGACCTTGTAGCCCAGCTGCTCCAGGGCGTCTTTCAGCGCGTGGCGGCCGGAGTGCTTGCCGAGCACGATCGAGTTGGACTCCAGGCCCACTTCGGTCGCGTCCATGATCTCGAAGGTGGTGCGCTCCTTCAGCACCCCATCCTGGTGGATCCCCGACTCGTGGGCGAAGGCGTTCCGTCCCACGATCGCCTTGTTCGGCTGCACCGGGTAGCCGGTCAGGCGGCTGACCAGGCGACTGGTGCGGGCGATCTCGAGGCTGTTGATGCCGGTGGTGAAGCCGTGCAGGTCCTCGCGGACGCGGACCAGCATCGCGATCTCCTCCAGCGAGCAGTTGCCGGCGCGCTCGCCCAGGCCGTTGATCGCACACTCCACCTGGCGGCACCCGGCCATCACCCCGGCGTAGGAGTTGGCGACCGCCAGCCCCAGGTCGTCGTGGCAGTGGACCGAGGTTTCGACGTTGCGCAGCGCCGGCACCAGCTCGTAGAAGCGGCGCCACATCGCCGCGTACTCCTCCGGCGTCGCGTAGCCGACCGTGTCGGGGACGTTGATCACCGTCGCCCCGGCGTCGATAGCGATCTGCAGCACCTCGGCGGTGAACTCGAGGTCCGAGCGGGTCGCGTCCATCGGCGAGAACTCGACGTCCTCGCAGTAGGCCTTGGCCGTCGTCACCGCCGCCTTGGCCTGGCCCTTGACGTCCTCGCGGTCGGTCCGCATCTGGTGCTCGATGTGGATGTCGGAGGTCGAGATGAAGGTGTGGATGCGCGGCCGTTCGGCGTCCTTGATCGCCCCCCAGGCAGCGTCGATGTCCGCCTTGTGGGTGCGCGACAGGCCGCAGATGACCGGCCCTTCGACCTTCCGGGCGATCGCCTGGACGGCCTCGAAGTCACCCGGCGAGGCGATCGGGAAGCCCGCCTCGATCACGTCGACCCCCAGCCGCGCCAGTTGCTGGGCGATCTCCACCTTCTCCGCCGCGTTGAGGGAGATGCCGGGCGACTGCTCGCCGTCGCGCAGCGTGGTGTCGAAGATCTGGACGCGGTTGGCGTCGGATGAAGCGCTTACGTCGGTGTCTTTCGGTCCCATCGGACCTCTCCTTCTCTCTGAATCCTGATTGGCCTTTTGTCTCTCGCGGCTATCGCGCCGCCCAGCGCTATTCCCCCCGAGGGGGGAGGAGAAGGAGAAGCGCGAGGCTGTTCAGCGGAAAGGCCATTTCCATCGCGGAGGGTAGCGCACCGTGGGGTCGGTGACGTACCCTGCCGCCGGATGGAGGCTGGGACGCGCAAGGCGATCAACTGGACGGCGCTCTTCGCGATGGGGGCCGCGGTCTTCGTGATCGCCAACGACTTCTCCGCGGTCAACGTCGCGCTGCCGACGATGGAGAAGGACTTCGCCACCAACATCAACACGATCCAGTGGGTGGTGAACGCCTACGCGCTGACCTTCGGGGTGCTGATCGTGACCGGCGGGCGGCTTGCCGACATGTTCGGGCGCCGCGTCTCCTTCTTCGTCGGCGCGGCGATCTTCGCCCTGATGTCGGCCGCCGGGGGCGCCGCGCCGACCGAGGCCTTCCTGATCGTCACCCGCGCGCTGATGGGGATCGGCGGCGCCCTGATGTGGCCCGCGATCCTCGGCATGACCTACGAGATCCTGCCCGAGGACAAGGCGGGCCTGGCGGGCGGGATCATCATCGGCGCGGCGGGGCTCGGCAACGCGGCGGGCCCGCTGATCGGCGGCATCCTCACCGACCTCGCCAGCTGGCGCTGGATCTTCTTCCTCAACGTGCCGATCGCGGCCTTCGCGGTTGCCGTCGTCTGGTCGAGCGTCCACCTCACCGAGCCCGAGGCCCCAGACCACCGGATCGACTACGCCGGGATCATCGCGATCTCGCTCGGGCTCGTCTCGCTGCTGATCGCCCTCGACCAGGTCGACGACTGGGGCTGGGGCGACCCGCGGGTGATCGCGATGCTGGCGATCGCCGTGATCGGGGTCGGCGTCTTCCCGCCGCTCGAGCGCCGCGCCGGCCGCCACGCCCTGATCCCCCGCGACGTGATCTCCAACCGCGACTTCGCCGGCTCCTGCGTGGCGATTCTCTGCATGTCGGCGACCTTCTTCGCCGCGCTCCTCTACCTGCCCCAGTTCATGGAGACCGAACTCGGCTTCTCGCCGCTCGAAGCGGGGCTCGGGATGTTGCCGGCGCTGGCTACCTTCGCCCTCGTCTCCTTCCTCGCCGGACCGCTCTACACGCGGCTCGGGGCGAAGCGGCTGGCGGTGATCGGGGCCGGCTGCATGGCCGCCGCCGCGATCCTCTTCTCGCTCGTCGGCGCGGGCGCCGGCTACGGCGCCCTGGTGCCGGGGATGGTCGTACTCGGCATCGGGATCGGCAGCTTCTACCCGACCGCGACCACCGCCGGGGTCACCTCGGTCGACGAATCGCGGTCGAGCCTGGCGGGCGGCATCGTCTACATGTTCCAGATCGCCGGTGGGTCGATCGGGCTGGGCCTGACGACGACGATCTTCTCCGGCGCGATCCCGCCCTTCATCGACGGCTTCCAGGCGGGCTTCCGGCTCGATGCCGCGATCGCCCTGGTCGGGCTGGCGGTCAGCGTGATCTTCGTCGGTGGGGCGCCCTTCGGCCGGCGCGCCGAGGCGACGACCTAGGACACTAGGACCGGCGCTCATCCGGCGCCGAGGCGCGCCCGGCTACTGGCGCAGGATGTTCTGGCCGGGGCCACCGTTCAGCACGTCGTTGCCGGGGCCGCCGATCAGCAGGTCGTTGCCGCCGCGCCCGTTCAGCACGTCGTTGCCCGGGCCGCCGATCAGCTTGTCGGGGCCGGCGCCGCCGGTCAGCACGTCGTTGCCTTCGCCGCCGCGGATCGTCGCCGGCACCGGCACCGTCTGGCCGAGGGTGACGACGTCGTTCCCGGCGCCGGTGTTGATTTCGAAGCCGGCGATCGGCGCCGCTTCGCAGAGCAGCGCTTCGGGCCGCTTCTGCGGGTGGGTGCAGACGCTGCCGCCGACTTCCAGCGGCGTCGCCGATTCGATTTCATAGGAACGTCCGTCGGCCGAGAGTTCGATCGTGATCCGGTCGTCGCCGCTGCTCCCGGCGAGCACCAGGTTGACCGATTTTTCGGCCGGCCCGAATTCGGTGCGCGGGTTCTGGTTCGCCGACGCGGAGACGGCGGCGAGGCACGCGGCCACGGCGAGAGCCGCGACGAGCACAAGTCCGGTGATGCGCTTCATCGCACCCCTTAACAATCCTTTGACACAGAGTTGCGGCGCTCCGAGATCATCTCCGCCCGCCGTCGGCGGCCGATCTGGCCTAGAGGTCGACCGACCGCCCGAGCGAGAAGCCGTCTAGCCCGAGGATCGTCTGCAGGGCGTCGGGGCGGACCGGCGCGTCGGTGGTCAGCGCCATCACCGCGGCGTCCCCTCCCCCGCTCTCGGCGCCGACCGCGGCGGAGACGATGTTCACGCCCTGATCGCCGAAGGCGGTGCCTACCCGGCCGATCATCCCCGGCTGGTCGCGGTACCGGAACACCGTGATGTGCTCGGCGAAGGGCAGGTAGAAGCTCTCGCCCCAGGCCGAGACAAGATAGGGCACGTTCTTCGGCCCGACGCCGGTGCCGGCGACCTCGACCGCGGAATCGCCGGAGCCGAGCCGCACGGTGACGAGCTCGGTGAAGTCCTCGCTGCCCGGGTCCTTTGTCTCGGTCAGCTCGATCCCCCGCTCCTCGGCCATCTGCGGCGCGTTGACCAGGTTCACCGGCGTCTCGGTGTTGCCGGAGAGGATCCCGACCAGCACCGCGATCCCGAGCAGGCGGGTGTCGTAGGAGGCGATCCGGCCGCGGAATTCGGCGGTGACCCGGTCGACCGACCCGTTCCCCAGCCCCTGCGCCAGGCGCCCGAGCTTTTCGCAGAGGGGGACGAACGGCGCCAGCGCCTCCATTTCCTCCGGCCGCACGGCGGCGATGTTGACCGCGTTGGTGACCACGCCGCCGGTCAGCGCCTCGGTCACCTGCTCGGCGGTGACGACCCCGGCGCGGTCCTGCGCCTCGGCGGTCGAGGCACCTAGGTGGGGGGTGACGACGACGTCGTCGCGGGCGAAGATCGGGTGCTCGGTGAACGGCTCCGAGGGGAAGACGTCGAGCGCCGCGCCCGCCAGCTTGCCCGACTCGAGCCCGGCGAGGAGATCGTCGAGCACGACCAGCTCGCCGCGCGCGCAGTTGACCAGGCGGGCGCCGTCCTTCATCGCGGCGATCGCCTCGGCGTCGATCAGCCCTTCGGTCTCCGGCGTCCGCGGCGTGTGCAGGGTGACCAGGTCGGCGCGCCCGAGCAGCTCGGCGAGGTCGTCGACGCCCTCCACCCCGAGCTCCCGGAAGCGCTCGGCGGAGACGAACTTGTCGTAGGCGAGGACCTCCATCTCGAAGCTCTGGGCGCGCCGCGCGACCAGCTGGCCGATGCGGCCGAAGCCGATCACGCCGAGCGTCTTGCCGTAGAGCTCGGCGCCCTTGAACTTCGCCCTGTCCCAGCGACCGTCGACCAGCGTCGCCTGAGCCTGCGGCACGTTGCGGAACATCGCCAGGGCGAGCGCGATCGTGTGCTCGGCGGCGGCCACCGAGTTCGACTCAGGCGCGTTGGCGACGATGATCCCGCGTCGCGTCGCCGCCGGGATGTCGACGTTGTCGACCCCGGTGCCGGCCCGGCCGATCACCTTCAGGTTGGTCGCCAGGTCGATCAGCTCCGGCGTCATCTTGGTCGCGCTGCGGATCAGGATCGCGTCGTAGGAGGGCAGCTTGGCGTGGAACTCGTCCTCGCTCATCTCGAGCCCGAGCTCGACGTCGAACTTCGACCGCAGCAGGTCGACGCCCGTGTCGGCGATCTTCTCCTTGACCAGGACCTTCATCGGACGCGGCAAACTAGTCCTGCGTCCGGACGCCGCCGGCGTTCTCGACCACGTAGTCGATGCACGCGGTGAGCGCCTCGACGTCGTCGGGCTCCACGGCGGGGAACATGCCGATCCGCAGCTGGTTGCGGCCGAGCTTGCGGTAGGGCTCGGTGTCGACGATGCCGTTGGCGCGCAAGCCCTTGGCGATCGCCGCCGCGTCGATGCCCGCGTCGAAGTCGATCGTGCCGACGACCAGCGAGCGCTTCGCCGGGTCGGCGACGAACGGCGTCGCGAAATCGCTCGCCTCGGCCCACGAGTAGAGGCGCCCGGACGAGTCGCTCGTCCGGGCGACGCACCACTCGAGCCCGCCGTTGCCGAGCATCCACTCGATCTGGTCGGCGAGCAAGATCAGGGTCGCCAGCGCGGGCGTGTTGTAGGTCTGCTGCTTGCGCGAGTTGTCGAGGGCGACCGCGAGCGAGAGGAATTCCGGCTGCCAGCGGCCGTCGCCGGCCCCGTCGAGCTCCTCGATCCGGGCGATCGCGGCCGGGCTCAGGGCCGCCAGCCAGAGGCCGCCGTCGGAGGCGAAGCCCTTCTGCGGGGCGAAGTAGTAGGCGTCGGCCTGCGCGGCGTCGAGCGGCAGCCCGGCGGCGCCCGAGGTGGCGTCGATAAGGACCAGCGCCTCGCCCGCGTCGGCGGGGCGCTCGACCGGGACCATGACGCCGGTCGAGGTCTCGTTGTGGGCCCAGCCGATCACGTCGGCGGCGGCGTCGCCACGCGGCGCGGGCGCGTCCCCGGGCTCAGCCGAGGTGAGGATCGGGTCGCCGAGGAACGGCGCCGCGGCGGCGGCCTTGGCGAACTTCGAGGAGAACTCGCCGTAAGTGAGGTTGAGCGAGCGCTCGCGGATCAGCCAGGCGCAGGCGCTCTCCCAGAAGGCGGTGGTGCCGCCGTTGCCGAGCGCGACCTCGTAGCCGTCGGGCAGCCCGAGCAGCTCGGCCAGGCCCTCGCGGACCCGCTTGACCAGGTCGCGGACCGGCGCCTGGCGGTGCGAGGTGCCGATCAGGTCCGACCGCTCGGCCAGCTTGGCAAGCGCCTCTGGACGAACCTTCGAGGGCCCACAGCCGAAACGTCCGTCCGCCGGCTTGAGGTCCGACGGGATAGAGACGATGGTGTGCGTGGTCGCCATGGCGCGACAGGTTATTGACCCGAGAGCAGCGGCAGGTTATTGACCCACCACATTTAGGGGGAGAGATGTACCCAGTCACCTACGAAGCCGATTTCAAGCCGGAGCAAGACCGGGCGACGACGTTCTTCCGGATCATCCTCGCGATCCCGTGGCTCATCGTCGCCATCGTCTACTACGTCGTCGCCGCCTTCACCCACCTGTTCGCGTGGGTGGCGGTCGTGATCCTCGGGCGCTACCCAGAGGGCCTCTACAACCTCAACGCGGGCTTCGTGCGCTTCTTCGTGCGGACCTCGGCGTGGATCTACCTGCAGACCGACGAGTGGCCGCCGTTTAGCATCTCCGACGATCCGACCTACCCGATCCGGATCGAGGTCGCACCGCCCGCGCCGCACCAGAGCAGGTTGAAGGCGTTCTTCCGGATCATCCTCGCGATCCCGATGCTGATCGTCTCCTACGCCGTCAACTACGCGCACATGTGGATCGCGGTCATCGCCTGGCTGACGATCGTCTTCCGCGGCTACCTGCCCGAGCAGATCGACACCGCGCTGACCTTCTGTAACAGCTTCTACGCGAGGGTCTATGGCTATCTGGCGCTGCTGACCGACGACTATCCGCCGATCGGCATCGAGAAAGCGAAGGGCACCACGGCCGCGGTCGCCTCGCCGCCCGCACCGGGCGACGTCCCGCCCGCGGCGCCGGCAGGCTGAGCGAAGGGGGGCAGGACGATGAGCGAGCCACGGACCGACAAGGTGGAGCGCGGCGATGGCTGGTCCACCGCCAACCTCGACGACCTCGGCGAGGGCCCCGGGTTCCGCAAGATCCGCGGCGCGCTCGGGGTGAGCGCCTTCGGCGTCAACGCGATCGTCCTGCCCCCCTCCTACGCCACCGGCCTGCACTACCACGAGGAGCAGGAGGAGCTCTACTTCATCCACTCAGGGCGGGTGGCGATCGAGTTCGGCGACGGCACCACGCAGGAGCTCGGCCCGGGCGGCCTCGCCTGGGTCGACGCGCCTACCCACCGGCGCCTTCGCAACCTGAGCGACTCCGAGGAGGCGGTCTACGTCTGCGTCGGGGGGAAGGATGGGTACGTCGGGAGGGACGGGAAGCTGCCGCCCGGGGAGGCGCATCGGTAGTCGGTTGGAGGGACGGGAAGGGACGGGGGGAGCTCCGGCCCGGCGGGTCCTGTCACCGCAGGGGCCCACCATCCCTCCGGTAGCTAAAGCTTCCTCGGGATGGTCCCCCCTACGGCGCCACCCCCCGGGAGGTGGGCTTGCTCGATCGGATCCGCCGAACCGTGACGGGTCTTTTGGGACGAAGGGTTCGGACCGCGGTAGCTGCTTCCGGGTCGCCCGGGAGGATCCGACCGCTCCTCTTCGTTTGAAGCTGAAAGGACGGACCCGTCCCTGCAACTCCCCGCTCCGACCCTTCCAGCCTTAAAAAAAGGACGCACGGGAGCGTGGCGCGGCCCGAGCAACCCCCCTCGGGCGGGTGGCACCGTAGGGAGCCGGTGCCTGAGGAAGCTTTAGCTACCGGAAGGCACCGGGGGTCCCCTGCGGTGACAGGACCCGCCCGCCGGAGCTCGCTAGAACCCTTGGTCGATCCAGGGCATCATGTCCCGCAGCTCTTTGCCGACCTTCTCGATTTCGTGGTCGGCGCCGGCCTGGCGCAGCTGGTCGAACTTCTGCCCGCCGGCCTCGTTCTCGGCGATGAACTCCTTGGCGAACTCGCCCGACTGGATCTCGCCGAGGATCTCCTTCATCGCCGCCCGCGAAGCCTCGCCGATCACCCGTTTGCCGCGGGTGAGGTCGCCGTACTCGGCGGTGTTGGAGATCGAGTACTCCATCCCGCGGATCCCCTTCTCGTACATCAGGTCGGCGATCAGCTTCAGCTCGTGGAGGCACTCGAAGTAGGCGAGGCGGGGGTCGTAGCCGGCCTCGACCAGGGTCTCGAACCCGGCCCGGACGAGCTCCGAGGCGCCGCCGCAGAGCACCGCCTGCTCGCCGAAGAGGTCGGACTCGCACTCTTCCTTGAAGGTCGTCTCGATCACCGCGGCGCGGCCGCCGCCGATCCCGGAGGCGTAGGCGAGCACCACGTCGTGGGCGGTGCCCGAGACGTCCTGGTGCACCGACATCAGGCAGGGCACGCCGTTACCTTCCTCGTACTGGCGGCGGACCAGGTGGCCCGGGCCCTTCGGCGCGACCATGCCGACGTCGACGCCCTCCGGCGGCTCGATCTCACCGAAGTGGATGGCGAAGCCGTGAGCGAAGAGCAGCAGGTTGCCCGGCTCGATCCCGGCGCTGATCTCCTCGCGCCAGAGCTGCCCCTGCTTCTCGTCGGGCAGCAGGATCATCACGATGTCGCCGCGCTTCGCCGCCGCGCCGACGTCCAGCACCTCGACGCCGTGCTCTTCGGCCTTCGCCCGGCTGGAGGAATCGGGGCGCAGCCCGACGACCACGGAGACTCCGGAGTCCTTCAGGTTGAGGGCGTGGGCGTGGCCCTGGGAGCCGTAGCCGAGGATCGCGACCGTCTTGCCCGCAAGCTTGGAGAGGTCGGCGTCTTTGTCGTAGAAGATGTCGTCGGTTTTCATGGCCGATGAGGCTAGCGGAGCGCGGCCCTGACCAGCGGAGCGCGCTCCCGATCAGCGCAGCGCCCGCCGCATCAACTTGCCCGAGGGGGTGCGCGGCAGCGCCGCGGCGAGCTCGACCCGCTTCGGCACCTTGTAGCCGGCCAGGGTCTCGGCGCAGTGGTGGCGGAGCTCGTCCGGGGTGACCTCGGTCTCCGGCGCGAGCACGACCACCGCCGTCACCGCCTGCTGCCACTCGGGGTCCTCCCTCCCCACCACCGCCGCGTCGACCACCGCCGGGTGGTTCAGCAGCACCTCCTCGACCTCGGAGGGGACGACGTTCTCGCCGCCGGTGACGATCATGTCGTCGATCCGGTCGCGCACGTAGAGGAAGCCTTCGTCGTCGATGTGGCCGAGGTCGCCGGTGTGGAGCCAGCCCGACTCGTCGCAGCGACCGGGGGCGACGGTCGGGCCCTGGACGAGGATCTCGCCGTCGCGGATCCGCACGTGGCTGGAGAGCAGCGGCCGGCCGGCGGAGCCGAGCTTGCGCAGCGCGTCCTCGGGGGCGAGGGTCGTGACCTGGGAGCAGGTCTCGGTCAGGCCGTAGGTCTGGACGACGGTGGCGCCGCGATCCAGCGCCTCGGCCAGGATCGCCTCCGGGACCGGGCCGCCGCCGACCAGGATCGCGCGCGGGCCGGAGAGGTCGGCGCCCGCGTCGAGGAGGCGCGAGAGCATCGTCGTGACCAGGGAGACGACGGCGATCCGGTCCTCGCCGAGGGAGCGGGCGACGCGCTCGACCTCGAAGCCGTCGTGGACGACCGCGGTGGTGCCGTAGATGGCGCTGCGGATGACGATGCTGAGGCCGGCGATGTGGCTGAGGGGGACGCAGCAGAGCCAGCGGTCGGCGGGGTCGACGCCGATGTTGAAGGCGCCCCCCATCGCGCTCCAGAGGAAGTTGCCGTAGGTGAGGCCGATCGGCTTCGGCGCCCCGGTGCTGCCGCTGCTGAGGACGTAGGCGCAGATCGCGTCGGTGTCGTGCTCGCCGAGCATCGGCAGGTCGGCCTCGGTCTGGGTGAGGAGGCCGGGGTCGTCGAGGTCGACCATCGGCTCGACCATCTCGACGATCTGGGCCCGCTCCGCCTCGGTCAGGCGCGGGCTCAGCGGCAGGAGCGCCGCGCCGACCTTCATCAGAGCGTGGACCAGCACCACCTGCTCGCGGCGCGGATGCATCGTCAGCGCCGCGGTCGCCCCGCGCCGCAGGCCCTGCGCGGCAAGCCGGCGCGCCACCCAGCTCGCTTCCGCCTCCAGCTCGGAATAGGTGACCTCGGCCCCGTCGGCGATCAGCGCGGTCCGCTCGGGACAGCTTTGAGCCCGTTGAGCGAGCCAGTCGTCGATTCTCATATCGTCTCCATCATGCACGAGCGACGCCGGGGGCCCCGGTGATCTGGGTCCAGGCGGCGCGGCCGCGCACCTTGCCGGCGGCGATCGCGCCGGTCCTCGTCGGCACCGCCGCGGCCTGGCAGTTCGCCGGGCACCTGCCGCGCTGGCTGGCTTTCGTCGCCGCCCTGGTCGGCTCGATCTTCATCCAGATCGGCACCAACCTCGCCAACGACTACTCCGACGCGCGGCGCGGCGCCGACACCGCCGACCGGCTCGGGCCGGTGCGGGTCACCTCGGCCGGGCTGGTCACCCCGCAGCGGGTTCTCTACGCCACCTGGGTCGCCTTCGCCGTGGCCGTGGCCTGCGGGATCTACCTGGCGGCGGTGGCGGGCTGGATCATCCTCGTCATCGGCGCCGCCTCGATCGCCGCCGGCGTCCTCTACACCGGCGGTCCGCGCCCCTACGGCTACGCGGGGCTCGGCGAGGTCTTCGTCTTCCTCTTCTTCGGCCTCGTCGCCGTCAACGGCTCCTACTACGTGCAGCTGGAGGAACTCGACGCGCTGCCGCTGGGGCTGTCGATCGCCGTCGGCTTCCTCGCCACCGCGATCCTCGTCGTCAACAACGTGCGCGACCTGGAGACCGACCGCCGCGCCGGCAAGATGACCTCGGCGGTGCGGATGGGCCGCGCCAACGCGGTGAGCCTCTACCGCCTGCTGATCGGCGGCGCCTTCGTCGTCCTCCCCTTCTCGATCTGGGCGGGCGAATGCCAGTGGTGGCCGCTGCTCGGCCTGCTGGCGGCGCCGCTGGCGGTGAAACCGATCCGCACCCTCGAAACCCGCACCGACGGCCCGGCGCTGAACAAAGCGCTGGCGGCGACCGGAGGACTGCTCGCTGTGTACAGCGCGCTGGTGACGATCGGGCTTTTGATCGCCTCGTGAGCACGGGACTCACTTTCGAGGTCGTTCCCTACGCGCTCCCGTTCAGGGAGCCATACGTGACGGCGCGCGGGACCTTGACGCGGCGCGAGATGGTGCTGCTGCGGATCAGGGATGACGAGGGAAGAGAGGGGCTCGGGGAAGCGGTGCCGCTGAGTCTGCGCGGGGGCGTCGGCATCGCAGACGTGGTCAGGGAATTGGAGGAGGCAGGGACCTCTCCCTCATTCGCCGACGCAATTGCAATCAGGTCGGCGAATGAGGGAGAGGTCCCACGGGAGGTGGCCGACGGTCTCTCGATGCCGGCCCTGTGTGCCCTGACGACGGCGCTGATCGATCTGCGGGAGAAGCGGGACGGGGACACGGCCTGGCACGCGCCCGTGAAGTGCAATGCGACGCTGGTGGGTGGCGAGCCGGAAGCTGTCGCCGCGGAAGCGTCGCGGTGGGCCGAGGACGGGTTCGAGACGTTCAAGCTGAAGGTCGGGACCGGCGATGACGTGGCGCAGGTGCGGGCCGTGCGCGAGGCGGTCGGGGAAGCGGCACGGATCCGGCTCGATGCGAATGCGGCCTGGTCGTTGGAGGAGGCGGCGGAGATCCTCGCGGCGGTGGAACCGCTGGGGATCGAGCTTGTGGAGCAGCCGGTGGCGACGATCGCCGAAGCGTCCGAGCTGGCCAAGCGGACGAAGATCTGGCTGGCGGGCGACGAGAGCATCGTCACCTTGGAGGACGCCGAGGAGGCGATCCGTGCCGATTCGTTCTCGGTCACCGGGGTGAAGCTGTCGAAGGTCGGTGGGTTCGAGCTCGGGCGCGAGGTGGCGGGCCGGATGCGCTCTTATGTGGCGAGCGCGCTCGACGGGCCGGTCGGGATCGCGATCTCGCGGCGGCTCGCAGAGTGGTTGGACTCGCCACGGTTCGCAGAGGAACGGCTCGCGCACGGGCTGGCGACGCAGCGGCTCTTCGCCGAGACCATCGCCGCCACCGAGTGCAAGCTCGAGGGCGACTTGCTGCATGAGGCGCCGGGGCCGGGGCTCGGTGTCACGATTGATGAGGATTCGCTCGAGCACCACCGGCTCTGATGTGGCTGTGGCGCGTTTGTCGGTCATAGACCGACTTTTGCGCCACACGGACCTCGCCAATGGACGCAACCAATGGAAATACCGCTCTCGCGTCGGCTTTTGTCGAGGAGCTGGCGCGCGGGGGGCTGCGGCGGGCGGTGATCTCGCCGGGGTCGCGGTCGACGCCACTGGCGGTGGCGCTGTGGCGGGAGTCCGAGATCGAGGTGACGGTGGTCGTCGACGAGCGCTCGGCGGCGTTCTTCGCGCTCGGCGCGGCGCAGGCGAGCGGCGAACCGGTCGCTTTGCTCTGCACCTCGGGGACCGCGCTCGCCAATTACCACCCCGCCGTGGTCGAGGCCGACGAATCGGGGCTGCCGCTGGTCGTGCTGAGCGCCGACCGGCCGCCGGAGCTGCGCGGGATCGGCGCCGGCCAGACGATCGACCAGATCAAGGCCTTCGGCGAATCGGTGCGCTGGTTCTGCGAAGTGGGCACGCACGAGGCCGACGACGCGGGCCTCCTGCACATGCGCTCGGTCGCCTGCCGGGCGCTGGCGCGGGCGCGCGGTGAGATCCGGCCCGGCCCCGTGCACCTGAACCTGCCCTGGCGGGAGCCGCTCTCGCCGCTGCCGGTCCAGGGCGCGGTGACCGCCACCGACCCGCTGGCGCTGCACGGCCGCGAAGGGCGGCCGCTGACCGCGGTGACCCGAGTCGACCTCGAGCCGAGCGCCTTCGTCCTCGACGAGGTCGCCGGGCACATCGGCGACGCGATCGCCGGGGTGATCGTCGCCGGCCGCCAGACCGACCCCGAGCTGCGCGAGCCGCTCGCCCACCTCGCCCGTGCCTCCGGCTTCCCGATCCTCGCCGAGCCGACCTCGCAGATGCGCCTCGGCCCCCACGACCGCTCCTACGTCGTCTCCACCTACGACACGCTGCTACGCGACGAGCACTGGGCAAAGGGCGTAGTCCCGGAGCTGGTCCTGCGCTTCGGCGAGCTGCCCACCTCCAAGCCCCTGCGGGCCTGGCTGGCGGCGAGTGGCGCCGACCAGATCGTGGTCGACCCAACGGGCAGCTGGAACGAGCCGACCAACAGGGCGACGGCGATCATCAGGGCGGATCCGACCGAGTGCGCCAGCGGGTGGGCGGTGAGACTCGAAAAAGCGAGCTCCGAGGGCGGGGCGGGAGGGCCCCTTCCCTCACGAACTGCGGGGAGGTTCGTCCAGGGGCCCTCCCGCCCCGCTCCCGACGCGTGGTTGGAGGCCGAGGCCACGGCCCGGGCCGTGATCGCGGAAGAGCTGGACGCTCCCGCCACTCCCTCCGAGCTCGCGGCCTCCTCGATCGCGGACATAGCTGCCAGTGGGTCCGCGATCGAGGAGGCCGCCCCGATCACCGAGCCTGCCCTCCATTTCGCCCTCGGTCGAGCCCATCAGGGCGGCGACCTCGTCTACACCGCCTCCTCGATGCCGATCCGAGATCAGGAGACGTTCCTGGCGCCTGGGGACGCTGACGTGCTCTTCCTCTGCAACCGGGGGGCGAATGGGATCGACGGGCTGATCTCCTCCGGAATCGGCGCCGCCGACGCGAGCGGGCGGCCGACCACCATCGTCACCGGCGATCTCGGCCTGCTCCACGACCTCGGCGGCCTCGCCGCGCTCCGCGACGTCCTCACCCCGGTCCGGATCATCGTGATCGACAACGGCGGCGGCGGCATCTTCCACTTCCTGCCCCAGCGGGAGGCGCTCGACGGCGAGGAGTTCGAGGCGCTGCTCGGCACTCCGCGCGGGGTCTCGGTCGAGCGCGCCGCGGCCCTCTTCAACCTCACCTACCGCCGCCTCGAAGCCCTCGCCGACCTTCCCGAGGCGCTCGCCGCCGGCACCGGCCTGATCGAGGTCCGCACCGACCGCGCCACCAACGTCGCCGCCCACCGGCGCGTCACCGCGCGCGTCCTCACCGCGGTCGGCGCCCCCGACCGCTAGTCGGCGCGGACGGCGGCGAAGCGGCGTAGGCCGGTTGCCCAGGCGCGGTCAGCGGCGCTCGGCCGCTCACTTCGCTCCAGCAGTGCGGCCTCCGCCGTGGCCCGCATCCGCGCCCAGCGGGCGGCGCGAGCCGGATCGAGGTTCGCCGCGCAGGCGTAGGTCGCCACCGCGGCCGCCACCTCCTCTCCGCTCGCCTGGAGGACCGGCGAGAGCGGATCGATCAATGCCCAGATATCGGCGTGGCGGTCGCCGCTGACGGCATGGGGGTCGATCGCCACCCACTCGCCCCGGTGCTCGAGGGCGTTGCCGCCGTGAAGGTCGCCGTGTAGGAGGACCTCGTCCTCGGAGCCGGCAAGCAGGGCATCGAGCTCGGCGAGCGCCGTCCGGTCGCCCGCGAGCCCGTCGCGCCAGGGCCGGCAGTACTCGGCGAGCCCGGTCACCGCGACGGGCGACGACGGGGTGCGAGCGTGCAAGCGGGCGACCAGGGCGCCGAGGGTCCGCAGCCGCCCTTCCCCGCCCATCCCGAGCGCGTCGAGCGGCCGCCCGGGCTGCAGCCGCTCGAGCAGAAGGGTGAGCCCGGCGTCACGGCTCCCCAGCAACGGAACCGAGGCGCCCGAGCCCGACCAGACAGCCAGGGCGACCGCCTCGCCGGCCAGCGACCGCTCCTCCTCGTGCCCACGCGGCTGCAGCTTCAGGACCACCTCCCTTCCCCCCTGCCGCGCGCCGCAGACGAGGGCGACCTCGCCGCCGCCCAATGCCTCTACCTCCTCGAGGCTCCAGGCGATCGTCGCGGCCGCCGCCCGTGCCGCGACGTCGCGCATCATCCGTGGCACGTCGGCTCGGGGCCAGAATCGCCGCCACCTCTCGGCCAGGCGCTCGACCTCCTCCACGGTGTCGCTCAGTCGGCGAGGAGCGGCAGCATCGCCTGGAGCTTGGTCTCGGTCTCGGCCAGCTCGGCCTCGGGATCGGACCCGGCGACGACGCCGACGCCGGCGAAGAGGTGGGCGTCGCGGTCCCGCAGCAAGGCGCTGCGGAGGGCGACGCAGAATTCGCCGTCCTCGGTGGCGTCCATCCAGCCGACCGGCGCCGCGTACCAACCGCGGTCCATGCCCTCCAACTCTGAGAGCACCGTGGCCGCCTCTGGCCACGGCTCGCCGCCGACGGCGGGCGTCGGGTGGAGCATCCCGGCCAGCTCGATCGCCGAGCGCGGCTCGGCCAGCTGGGCGATCACCGGCGTCGCCAGGTGCTGGATGTTGGCGACCTTGACGATCTCCGGCTCGGCCCCGGTCTCGACCCAGACCGCGTGCGGACGCAACCGACGGACGATCCGCTCGGCGACGATCCGGTGCTCGCGGTGCTCCTTGTCGCTGCGCATGAGGCGCTCGCCGAGGTGGTCGTCGACGGCCGGATCAGAGCTGCGGCGGGTCGACCCCGCCAGGGCGACGGTCGAGACGCTCGCCCCGGAGCGGCGCACCAAGAGCTCCGGGCTGGCGCCGATGAAGGCCGCCTCGGGCGTTCCGGCGCAGAAGCAGAAGCAGGCCGGGAACTGCTCCCGCATCGCGCCGAAGATCGGCGCCGGGTCGTGGGCGGCGGCGGCGCTGACGATCACCTCGCGCGCCAGCACCACCTTCTCCATCTCCCCCGCGTCGATCCGCGCTGTCGCCTTCTCCACCGCCTCTTCGAAGGCGCCCGGCGGCTTCGCACTGCGGATCTCCGGGCGCGCGGTCGGGTGCGGGTCGAGCAGCGGCAGCGTCGCGTCGCCGCGCAGTCCCGCGAACCGCGCCCCCAGCTCGGTCCCGCGCCGCTCGGCATCCTCCCCCGGCCCGACCACCGCGTTGACGGTCAGGAAGCACTCCTCGCCGCGCCGACAGATCGAGACCTCGGGCAGGAACAGCGAGCCGGGCTCGAACGAGCTCCAGGTCGCGCCGGCGCCCCCCTCGGGGTCGAAGGCAAAGCCACCGAGCCAGACCGGCCCGGCCCCGGCGGGCAACCCTCCGGGCTCCTCGAGGACCGCGTCGCGCCCGGCCTCCCCCGCCGTTCGCGCCACCTCCTCGAAGCGCCGCGCGCCCCGCGAGGACGCCTCGCGCGCCACCCCCATCCCGGCGAGGGCGAAGTCGCGGTCGGGCTGCTCCCAGCAGAACCAGCGATCGCTCGCCAGCCGCGAGGCGAAGACGGTCGCGCAAGGGTCGGCGATCTCCACCGCCGCGGTGACGCTGACCAGCGTCCGCCGCCCCTTCGATATGCCTCGCTCGAGCGCCCCTAGGAGGGACTCACTCGTGACCACGGGCGATCGCGATCTCGCCGGTGCGGACCATTTCCACGAGCCCGTGGGGGCGGATCATCCGCTCGAAGGCCTCGATCTTGTCGGCCGAGCCGGTGACCTCGATGGTCATCGTGCGGCGCGCCACGTCGACGATCTTGGCGCGGAAGATATCGGCGAACTGGATGATCTCGGCGCGGTTCTCGACCGCGGCGGAGACCTTGAACAGGGCCATCTCGCGGGCCACCGTGTCCTCCGGCTCCATGTCGCGGATCTTCAGCACGTTGACCAGCTTGTGCAGCTGCTTGGTCACCTGGTCGATCGGGTGGACCGCCCCGTCGAGGGTCAGCGTGATCCGCGACACGCTCGGGTCGTCGGTCGGCCCGACCGCCAGCGTGTCGATGTTGAAGCCGCGGCGCGAGAAGAGCCCGGCGACGCGCGCCAGCACGCCCGCCTTGTTCTCGACCTGGATCGAGAGGATGTGCTTGCGGCCGGTGAGCTGCCCGGGCACGCGCAGGTCCTCCAAGCGCACCAGATCTGGCGTTCCGGCCTCCATCATGAGCCTCCTGACCAAGCAGCCCAAGGACGCAGGGAGCGCCGTGTGCTCTGCACACAAGCGACCGAGGACACCGGGATGCGCCGCGTCAGGAGGCTCATGACACCAACCCCGGGGCCTCGACCATCGCGCGGGCGGCATTGCCCGGCGCGATCATCGGGTAGACGTTCTCCTCCTGGGTGACGCGGACGTCGACCAGGACCGGGCCGTCGGTCTCGCAGGCCGTGCGCATCGTCTCCTCGAGGTCGGCGGCGTCCTCGACCCGCAGGCCGGTCGCGCCGAACGCCTCGGCCAGCTTCACCCAGTCGGGGCTGGCGCCCATCTCGACCGAGCTGTAGCGGCGGTCCCAGAAGAGCTGCTGCCACTGGCGGACCATGCCCATGTAGCCGTTGTTCATCAGGAAGACCTTGACCGGGATGTCTTCGGTCACCGCGGTCGCCAGCTCCTGCACGTTCATGATCAGGCTGCCGTCGCCGGAGATGCAGGTGACCAGCTCGTCGGGGCAGGCGACCTTGGCGCCGATCGCCGCCGGCAGCCCGAAGCCCATCGTCCCCAGGCCGCCCGAGTTGATCCAGCGGCGCGGCTTCTCGAAGCCGTAGTACTGCGCCGCCCACATCTGGTGCTGGCCGACGTCGGAGGCGACGATCGCGTCCCCTTCGGTCGCCTTGCAGAGCGCCTCCATCATGAACTGCGGCTTGATCTCGCCGCCGGTGCCGGCCTCGTAGAAGAGCGGGTGGTCCTGCTTCCAGGCGCGGATCTGGGTCCACCAGGCCTCCATCCGCCCAGAATCGGTCTGCAGCGCGCGGTACTCGCGGGTCAGCTTCGGCAGCACCTGCTTGACGTCGCCGACGATCGGGATGTGGGCGCCGACGTTCTTCGAGATCTCCGCCGGGTCGATGTCGATGTGGATGATTTTCGCGTTGGGCGCGAACTCGTCCAGCTTGCCGGTGATCCGGTCGTCGAAGCGGGCGCCGATCGCGACGATCAGGTCGGCCTTGTCCATCGCCATGTTGGCGGTGTATGTGCCGTGCATGCCGAGCATGCCGAGGAATTGGTCGTTGGAGGCCGGGAACGCGCCCAGCCCCATCAGCGTCGAGGTGACTGGGAACTGGTCGGAGGCGGCCAGCTCGCGCAGCTCCTCGGAGGCGTTGGCGTTGACCACGCCGCCGCCGGTGTAGAAGATCGGCCGACGCGCGTTCGCCAGCGCTTTGGCAGCGATCCGGATCTGTTTGATGTTGCCCTCGGTCGAGGGCTTGTAGCCGGGCAGTTCGACCGGCTCGGTGCGCGGCTCGTACTCGATGTCGGTGCGGAAGAGGTCGGAGGGGACGTCGAGCAGGACCGGCCCGGGGCGCCCGGTCGAGGCGACGTGGAAGGCCTCGTGGACGTACTCGGGGAGCTGCCGGGCGTCGGTCACCTGGAAGGAGTGCTTCACGAACGGCAGCGTGGCGCCGAGGATGTCGGCCTCCTGGAAGCCATCGGTGCCGATCAGCTCGGTTTTCACCTGGCCGGTGATGAAGACGGTGGGGACCGAATCGAGCATCGCGTCGGCGATCGCGGTGATCAGGTTGGTCGCGCCGGGGCCCGAGGTGGCGAAGGCGACCCCGACCTTGCCGCCCGCCTTGGCATAGCCCTCGGCGGCGTGCCCGGCGCCCTGCTCGTGGCGGGTCTGCACGTGGCGGAAATCGGCGTCGACGACCGCGTCGTACATCGGCAGGTTGGCCCCGCCGGGGATGCCGAAAGCGTCGGTGACACCCTCGGCCTTGAGCGATTTCATCAGTGCATCGGCAGCCCTCATCGGATCACGATGCTACCAGCGGGAAAGCCCCGAGCCGGGCGTGGTTTACGCCTGCGCGGCGGCCGGCTTGGCCGGGTTCCAGCGGGTGCGGGGATCGATCGCACCCTCGGCGGCGCGGTCCTTGTAGCGGTCGAGGATCCCGAGCAGCGTCTCGATCAGCTCCTCCCCCAGCAGCTTCGGCTGCAGCCCGAGGTCGAGCAGATTCGAGTTGACCGCGTTGTAGTAGTGCTCTTCCTTCTCCACCCGCGGGTTGTCGTAATGCTGGATCTCCACCTCGTAGCCGAGGTGCGCGGCCGACTCCTTCACCAGCTCGGCCAGCTGCATCACCGAGAACTGCTCCGTGAACTGGTTGAAGACGCGGAACTCGCCCGCCGCGGCGGGGTTTTCGACCGCCAGGCCGACGCAGGCGAGCGTGTCGCGGATGTTGAGGAAGCTGCGCGTCTGGTTGCCTTCTCCGTAGACGGTCAGGGGATGACCGATCACGGCCTGGAGGCAGAACCGGTTCAGAACCGTGCCAAAGAGCTCGTCGTAGTCGAAGCGGGTGATCAGCCGCTCGTCGCCCGCGGTCTCCTCGGTCTCGATCCCGTAGACGACGCCCTGGTTCAGGTCGGTCGCCCGCAGGCCCCAGGTGCGGCAGGCGAAGTGGATGTTGGTCGAGTCATGGACCTTCGAGCAGTGGTACAGCGAGCCCGGCAGCTTCGGGAACGGCAGGGTGTCCGCCCGCCCCTTGTGCGAGATCTCGATGTAGCCCTCCTCGATGTCGATGTTGGGCTGGCCGTACTCGCCCATCGTCCCGAGCTTCACCAGGTGCGCCTCGGGCACGTGATCGCGCAGCGCGAAGAGCAGGTTGAGGTTGCCGATCGTGTTCGCGTACTGGGTCTCGACCGCGGTCTGGCGGGAGATCATCGAGTACGGCGCCGAGGCCTGCTGGCCGTAGTGGACGACCGCGTCGGGGAGGAACTCGCCGACCACGCCGTCGAGGAAGTCGCCGTCCTCGATCGGGCCGACGTGGGAGGCGATCCGGTTGCCGGTCTTCTCCTCCCAGGCGGCGATCCGCGTCTCCAGATCGCTGATCGGGGTGAGCGAGTCGGAGCCCGCGCCCTCGACCCAGCGGCGGCGGTTGAAGTTGTCGACCACCGCCACCTCGTGGCCCGCGGCGGAGAATCGGAGTGCCGTCGGCCAGCCGAGGTAGCCGTCGCCACCGAGGATGAGGATCCGCATAGACCGGCAAGGTTAGTTGAATCGGGCTGATGCCAAACGCTGTGGTGGCGCGAAACGGCGGCAGATGGGGCTTCGCGGCGCTGATCGCGATCCTGCTGCTGGGCCTCGGCCTGCGGGTCGGCGAAGCCTGGGACGGCCGCGCCCCGGTCTACGACGCCGCCGCCTACGCGGCGATCGCGCGGAACCTCGACCAAGGCAACGGGTTCACCGCGGGCGCGGGCGCGACCCAACCGAGCTCCGACTACTCCCCCGGCCTGCCCCTGTTCGTGGCGGGCGTCTACGAGGTGACCGGCGGCGTCCACGAACGCACCGCGCGCCTGGTCCTCGCCCTGATCGGCACCCTGGCGATCCCCTTCGCCTACCTCCTCGCCCGTCGCCTCGCCTCTGTCCTTTGTAACCCACAGGGTGACAAAGGACAGAGGGTTGGCCTGGGGGTGGCGGCGGGGCTCATCGCGGCGCTCGTCGTCGCGATCTATCCGGCGACGATCGAGTACACGGGGATGCTGATGACGGAGCCGCTGGCGGCCACGCTGCTCGTCGGCGCGATCCTGGGACTGCTCTGGGCCGGGGACGGTCCCGGACCGTGGCGATGGCTGGTGCCGGGGCTCACGCTCGGAGCGCTCGCCCTGGTCCGGCCGGAGTACCTGGCGATCGGCCTCCTGCTCGCCGGCCTCGTCCTTCTCCACGAGCGCTTCGCCCCCCGCCCCGCGGTGCGTTCGCAGTTACCCACACATAGTGAGGGGAAGTGCGAACGCACTGCTGGAGGGTGGCGGCGCGCGCTCGTCGCGGCGGCGGTCGTCGGGCTCGGGATCGTCGTCGTGGTCGCCCCCTGGACCGTCCGCAACGCGTTCGCCCTCGACCGCTTCGTCACCGTGTCGACCGGCGGCGGCCAGGTCCTCTACGCGGGCACCTACCTGCCCTCGGACGGCAACCCGGAAGCGGTCGGCGCCGCCGTGGTCGCCGAACACCCCGACCTCTTCGGCCCCCACGCGGTCGAGAACCTGCGCCTCGAGCAGATCCTCGCCCGGCTCGCCGAAGCCAACCATCCCGGGCTCGAACCCGACGAAGCTCTCTCCCAGATGGGCAAGGAACAGCTCGGCGACGACATCACCGAACACACCGGCGAATACGTCGAATTCGTCGCCGCGAAGGTCGGCCGCATCTGGTCCCACGGGCCTCGCGCGGTGATGCGAGAGCCGGTCTGGGAGGCCCTCCACTGGGTCCTCCTCGGCCTCGGCCTCTTCGGCCTCGCTCTGCTCGCCTACCTGCGCCGCTGGGAGGCCCTGCTGATCGGCGCCGTCTTCCTCGCGATCACGCTGATCAGCGCCCTCCTCGTCGCCTCTCCCCGCCGCGTCCTCGTGCTCATCCCCCTGCTCTCGGCATGCGCGGGAGCGGCGGCTGCATGGCTCGCCGCCCGCGCACGCGCCGGGAAGCCTCAGTCGGTGTTGTAGGTGACCTTGAACTTGAGCCGGATTTCGGTGGCGGTGTCAGCGCCGCGGAAGAGGCAGTTGTAGCGGACGGCCTGCGGTTCGACGGTGCCTTCGCCGCCGGTGAGCACGGTCGGCGTGCAGCGGAAGCCTTCGAACACCTTCGGCTTCTCGATCCGCAGCGAGAGCATCTTGTTGGCGACCTTCTTGACGATCTTGCATTCGGCGAATTCCATCTGCGAGGAGGCGACGTTCTTGCCGGTGACCGTGATCGTGACCTTCTTGCCGACCACGTTTTTCGAGTTCGTGGTGCAGGCGGTGTTGACGATGCCTTCGGTGGGCATCGCCGCGGCGGTACCGACCGAGGCGAACAGGAGGCAGGCCAACGCGCCGGCGACAATCAAGGAGATGCGTTTCACAGAGAGTCCTTTCCTAAGGTTTGCCGGGGATTTCAGCACCGCGGACGGGTTTCCTGCTCCGGCGCCAGTAGCCTGACCCGCGCCCTTGACCGCCGTTCGCAAATGGTTCCGCACCCTGCCCGCCCGCTACGGGCGGCGCACGCTGATCGCCCTGGCCCTGATCGCGGCGCTCGGGCTGGTGGTCCGCGGCGTCGCCGTCGTCCACCCGGTCGAGGAACCGGCGGCCGACTCACACGCCTACTACGCGCTGGCCAAGTCCCTCTACGAGGAAGGCAGCTACGGCGGCAAGGACTTCCACGTGGAAGCGAGCAGCGACTGGTCGCCGGGCGCGCCGTGGCTCTACGCCGGGCTCTTCGTCGTCACCGGCGGCCCGCGCGAAGGCTCGATCCGCATCCTCGAGGCGCTGATGGGGTTGGGGACGATCCTCGTCGTCTTCCTCCTCGGATGGCGGCTCGGTGGGCGCTGGCCGGCGCTGCTCGGGGCGCTCGGCGTGGCGATCTATCCGCCCTTCATCCACTCGGTCGGCGAGATCATGAGCGAGCCGCCGGCGATGCTCTCCCTCCCCGCCGCGATCCTCGCCTTCCTATGGGCTTGGGACCGCACCGCGGGGCGCCCCGGCGGAGGACGCGGCTCCGCCACCGACGGGAGCAGCTCCGGCGCGCGCGGCGCCTGGGTCTGGCTCCTGCCCGGCTTCCTCTTCGGCATCACCGCGATGTTCCGCCCCGAGTACACGCTGGTCGCGGCCGCCTTCGTCGCCTTCGCCGCCGTCCGCTGGGCCTGGGAACGCGAGTGGCGGCTCGGCACCGCGGCGGTCGGCCTGATGCTGGTCGCGCTGCTGCTGCCGATCGTGCCCTGGACGATCCGCAACTTCGTCGTCTTCGAACGCTTCGTGCCGATCTCCACCGGCAGCGGCAAGGCCCTCTACGTCGGCACCTTCTACCCCGCCGACGGCGAATACCAGCGGGTCAAGGCGATCCTCTACAAGCGCGAGACCGGCAAGTCCCTGCCGCCGAACTCCCGGGCGCTGAGCAAAATCGAACCGACCGAACTCTTCAACAAGGTCGCCGACCGCTACCCGGAACTGCCGCGCGACTCGGCCCTCAGCAAGATCGGCAAGGAAAACTTCTCCAAGTGGTTCGGCAAGGACCCGGTCGGCTACGCCGAAATGACCGCGCGCAAGATCGGCCGCATGTGGTCGAGTGGCGTCGGTGAATTCATGGACTCCGGGCTCGGGCGCGCGATCCAGATCGTCCTCGTGCTGCTCGGGATCGCGGGCCTGGCCCTGCTCGCCTTCCGGCGCCGCTGGTGGGAGACGCTCTGCCTCGCCGCCCCGATCGTCCTCGTCACGATCGTCGGCGCCGTCAGCCTCGCCGCCCCGCGCCGCAACGAGATCCTGATGACGCTGATCTTCCCGCTCGCCGGCCTCGCCCTCTCGGCCGCCGCCTCGGCCCTATCCTCAGGCCGGAAATGGTCCCGCTAGCAGGCATATTCCCGCCCGAACTGACCGCGCTCCGGACCGTCGGCCTGGCGATCGCGCTGTTCCTCGTCGCCTACGCGGTGATCCGCCGCCACCACCTGCGCAACGCCGACGTGCTGATGCTGCTGCTGGCCGGGATCGCCCTGGCGATCGTCACCGGCACCGAAGTCGTCAACGGCCTGCTCTCCGCCTTCTCCTTCGAAAAGGGCAACGGCGGGCGGATCCTCGGCCTCGCCGTCTTCGCCATCTTCGTCCTCTTCATCCTCATCCTGCGCGCGCTCTCGGTCGGGGCGCGCAACTCGCGCCAGCTCTCGGCGGCGCTCGAGGGGCTGGCCTGGGAGGAGTTCCGCCAGGCTGACCTGCCCACCCGCTTCAAGGGCAAGATCGCGATCCTGATCCCCGCCTACAACGAGGCCGAGAACATCGGCCACGTGCTCGACGGCATGCCGCGCGAGGTCTGCGGGGTGGCGACCGAGGTGCTGGTGGTCGACGACGGCTCGCGCGACGGCACCGGCGATGTCGCCGCCGAGCACGGCGCCCCGGTCGCCCGCCACGTCACCAACCGCGGCGGCGGCGCGGCGCTCCGCACCGGTTATCGCCTGATGGTCGAATCGGGAGCGGAGATCGTCGTCACCCTCGACGCCGACGGCCAGCACCTGCCCGCCGAGATGCCCCGCCTGGTCGAACCGGTGCTGAGCGGCGAGGTCGACGTCGCCCACGGCTCGCGCGTCCTCGGCCACGCCGACCGCAACACCCGGGCCCGTGAGCTGGGGATCGTCTTCTTCAACCGCCTCGTCTCCTTCATCACCCGCACCCACGTCACCGACTGCTCGAACGGCTACCGGGCGGTGCGCACCACGGTCCTGCCGCAGCTGGCCCTGCGCCAGGAGCAGTTCCACACCTCCGAGTTCATGATCGAGGCGATCAAGCGCGGCATCCCCGCCAAGGAGGTGCCGATCACGGTCGAACAGCGCCTCCACGGGCACTCGAAGAAGCCCGCGGTGATGCGCTACGGCCTCGGCTTCGCCAACGCGATAGTCCGCACCTGGCTGCGCTAGCGCGTTCGCACTTTCCTACATATACCGTGGCTAACTGCGAACGCCCGGGTGGCGGACGGCGCGCGGGTCGGGCAGGTAGAGCTCGGTGCCGCAGCGGGGACAGACCTGGACGTAGAGCTTCACCGCCTTGAGGCAGTTGGGGCATTGGCGTTCGGGTTCCTCGCGCTCGCGGCGGGAGAAGATGACGGCGATCAGGCCGAGGACCGGCAGCACGGCGCCGACCAGGAACCAGATCCAGAAGGAGCTGCCCTTGGCCTTGCCGATGATCGCGGTGGCGAGGCCGAAGAAGAAGACGATCACGAGGTAATTGAGGCCCATGGGCCTCAATTGTGGCGGGTCGGGGCGGCGTGGCCGCCTCTGGCCCCTCGCCAGGCCGATGACCCGGCGACGCTAGCCGAGGCGCTTCGGCCGCGCCACCTCACCGAGCTCGGCGAGGTCGCGCTTGAACGGCAGGCTCGCCGTCCAGTCGAGGATCGCGCGGGCCTTGCGGGGGTAGCCCGGGATCTGGCTCATGTGGTAAGTGCGGGCGAGGAACCAGGCGGGGAAGCCGCGCAATTTGCGGTCGCCGATCAGGCCCACCGCCTTGTAGCGGCCGAGGTTCACGAAGGAGGCCTCGCTGCGGTACTCGAAGGGCTCGGCGTCGCCGATCCCGAGCTCGGCGGCGATGTTGCGCGCCGCGACCGGGCCCTGCCGCACCGCGTGCTGGGCGGTGGGCGGGCAGATGCCGCCGCGTGGGTCGGGGGCGGCGGCGCAATCGCCGATCGCCCAGACCGAGTCGAGGCCCTGCACCCGCAGGTGGTCGTCGACCGGCACCCGGCCGCGCTCGTCAAGCGGCAGGTGGAGCTGCCTGAGGATCGGCGCCGGGGCGACGCCCGCGGTCCAGACCACCGTGGTGGTCGGCACCACCTCGCCGGTCGAGAGCGTCACCGAGGTCGGCCCGACCTCCTTCAACTGCGTCTCCAGCTTGATGTCGATGCCGCGGCCGCGCAGCTCGCGCAGCGCGTAATCGGCGAGGTCCTGGTCGATCTCCGGCAGCACCCGCGGCGCCGCCTCGACCAGGATCCAGCGCATCCCGTGCAGGCGGGCGCGCGGGTAGCTGTCCATCGCGTCGGCGGCGAAGTCCTGGAGCTCGGCCAGCGCCTCGAGCCCGGCGTAGCCGCCGCCGACGAAGACGAAGGTCAGCAGTTCTTCGCGCCGCTGGTGGTCGGCCGTCGCGTTCGCCGCCTCGAGGTTCTCGATGATCCGGCTGCGCAGCCCAATCGCGTCGGCGAGCCCTTTGAAGCCCATCGCGTGCTCGGTCAGGCCGGGGATCGGCAGCACCCGCGACACCGAGCCGAGCGAGAGCAGCAACTGGTCGTAGGGCACGGTCTCGATGGCGCCGTCCTTGGCCCGCAGCTCGACGGTCTTCGCGGCCGGGTCGTGACCGACGATCTCGCCCAGCCGGATGTAGGTCCGCTTGAGGATTCCGCGCAGCGGCGTGACCACGTGGCGCGGCTCGAGCGTCCCCGCCGCAGCCTCGGGCAAAAATGGCGTGTAGGTCGAGAAGTTGGTCTCGTTGACCAACATCAGCCGCGCCGACTGCTTCGGCATCACCTTCTCCAGCTCGCGCGCGGCAGCGAGCCCTCCGAAACCACCTCCGGCGATGACGATGTTCCAGGCCATGCCCTGACCGTAGCACTTTGTAACAACGTGTTACAAAGTGCTTTCCGTCACACGGCGTGGAGGCGTTCCGGCGGAAGGGACGGGGCGTCGCCGGCCGGCGCCCGAAGGGGTAAGGGACGCGGCCTTTCCGGAGGCGACCCTGGCGGGCTGTGGCCGCCTCCGAAAAGGCCGGGAACCGCGCAGGAGACGTCAGGGAGACGTCACGGGTTCCACGCTTCCTCCACGGTCACAGACACGTGACCACGGTTTGACCCCACCATGGTGTGGTGGATCCACGCAGCGCGGGACGGGGACCTGAGACCTCCCCGTGAAGGCATACGCCTTCCCTGCGATCGTGGACCCTTCCTCACGGACCGACCATGATCCGGCGGGGATCCCGCCGGATCATGCATCTCCCAGACGGGACCCGCGCAGATCGTGCGGTCTTCGTGGCGTCTTTCCTCGGCCTCGTCACGGAGGCGTCGCATCCGTCAGGGAGACGTGCGATCCACCATCGGTCCACAATG
>JAFDWF010000213.1 GCA_018268575.1 Actinomycetota bacterium | reverse complement strand
CCGGCGGGATCCCCGCCGGATCATGGTCGGTCCGTGACGAAGGGTCCACGATCGCAGGGGAGACATGAGCCTTCCTGCGGAGTTTCCGGCCCTCTATTTCGCGCTGAGTGAATCTGGGCCCCCATGGGGGCCCAGAACCGTGGTCACGTCTTCGTAACGGTGGAGGAAGCGTGGAACCGGTGACGTCTCCCTCACGTCACCCGCGCGGTTCCCGGCGTCTTCGTGACGGACCCCGCGACACCGCCCTCCGCTGTTCCTTATGCCCACCATCCCGGCATAAGGAACGGCGGAGCGTAGGACCTCTGCCGTCCCCTCAAATCCCGGCCTTCTCGGAGGCGGCCACAGCCTGCCCGGGTCGCCTCCGAGAAGGCCGCGTCCCTTCCGGCATCGGGCGCCAGCCGGCGACGGCCCGTCCCCCCTCAGCGCGACGGCCGGCGCCTCAGCGGCACCCGATGCCGGGGCTGCGCTACCGGCTCCGGCGGCGGCTCGGGCGGGGGCGCAGGGCCGAAGGTGAGGTCGTCGGCGCCCAGCTCGACCTCTTGGTCGAAGTGGTGGAAGCGCACCGGGTCGCCGTCGAGCAGCGAGTAGCGCGTCCCCTGCCCCGTTACCTCGACCATGATCCGACTGCCGCGGAAGCCGAGCCGGAAGGCGATCCGGTCAAGGCGTTCGGGCAGGCGGGGCGAGAAGCGCAGCGTGCCGTCCATGTCGCGGAGGCCGCCGAAGCCGCAGACCGCCGCGATCCAGGTGCCCGCCAGCGAGGCGATGTGGAGGCCGTCGCGGCTGTTGTGCTCAAGGTCGTCGAGGTCCATCAGCGCCGCCTCGCCGAGGTAGTCGTAGGCCAGCTCGAGGTGGCCCGTCTCCGCCGCCAGCACCGCCTGCACGCAGGCCGAAAGCGAGGAGTCGCGCACGGTGAGCGGCTCGTAGTAGGCGAAGTTGCGGGCCTTCTCCGCCGCCGTGAAGGCGTCGCCGCGGACCATCATCGCCATCACCAGGTCGGCCTGCTTCACCACCTGCTTGCGGTAGAGGTCGAAGTAGGGATAGTGGAGCAGCAGCGGGTAGTGGTCGGCCGGGGTGCGCTCGAAGTCCCAGCGGGCGTGCTTGGTGAAGTTCTCCGCCTGCGGGTGGACCCCGAGGTCCTCGTCGTAGGGGATCGTCATCGCCTTCGCCGCGTCGCGCCAGGAGGCGATCTCCTCGTGGTCGACGCCGAGCCCCTCGGCCGCCTCGACGAAGCGCTCGGCGAAGTCGGCCGCCGCATCGAGGTTCTTCTGCGCCAAGAGGTTGGTGTAGACGTTGTTGTCGGCGACCGCCGAGTACTCGTCGGGGCCGGTGACGCCGTCGATGCGGAAGGCGCCGTGGGCGTCGTGGTGGCCGAGGCTGCGCCAGAGCCGCGCCGTTTCGACCAGCAGCGGCAGGCCGGTGTCGCGTTCGAAATCGGGGTCGACGTTGATGTCGCAGTAGCGGCAGACCGCCTGGGCGATGTCGGCGTTGATGTGGAAGGCGGCGGTGCCGGCGGGCCAGTAGGCGCCGCACTCGTCGCCGCTGATCGTCCGCCAAGGGAAGGCGGCGCCGCAGAGGCCGAGCTCCTTGGCCCGGTCGCGCGCCTTCTCGATCGTCGCCAGCCGCCACTTCAGCGCCTCGGCGGCGGCCTCCGGCACCGCGTAGCAGAGCATCGGCAGCACGTAGGCCTCGGTGTCCCAGAAGGTGTGGCCGTCGTAGCCGGGGCCGGTCAGCCCCTTCGCCGGGATCGCCCGGCCCTCGCCGCGGGCGCTCGCCTGCAGCGCGTGGAAGAGGGCGAAGCGGACCGCCTGCTGCAGCTCGGCGTCGCCGTCGAGCTCGACGTCGGCGCGCCGCCAGAAGTCGTCGAGGTAGGTGCGCTGGGCGGCGACGAGCTCGTCCCAGCCGGTGTGCTGGGCCTCGGCCAGGGCGGCGCCCACCTGGTCGCGGATCGCGGGCACCGAGCGCCGCGCCGACCAGCCGTAGGCGACGAACTTGGTGATCGTCAGCGGGTCGCCGGGCCCGGGCGTCGCGTTGACGGTGAGCCGGCCGAGGTCTTCCCAGGCGTCGGCGTGCCAGCTCGCGTCCTCGGGGCCCTCGATCTCGTGGCCCATCGCGGCGCCCGCGCGCAGGCGCGACTCCTTGGTCGAGTGGACGAGCACCGCGTGGCTCGTGTTGCCGCGGTATTCCTCGGCTTCCAACGGCGCTTCCAGGGCGGCGGCGGCACGCGGGTCCTGGGAGGCGGCCGGGCGCGGCTCGTTGGTGACCAGCTCCGACTGGACGACGACGCGGGTCGCGGCGGCGGTCGGCTCGACCGTGTAGCGGATCGCCATCACGGCGCGCTGACAGAAGGAGACGAGGCGTTCGGAGGTGACCCGCACGGTGATCCCGGTCGGCGATTCCCACAGCGCGGTGCGACGGAGGATGCCGCTGCGGAAGTCGATCTGGCGCTCGTGCTCGTGCAGCTTGCCGTAGCGGATGTCGAAGGGCGAGTCGTCGACCAGCAGCCGGATGATCTTGCCGTTGGTCATGTTGACCACGGTCTCCCCCGCCTCCGGGTAGCCGAAGCCGGCCTCGGCGTAGGGCAGCGGGCGGGCCTCCCAGAGGGCGTTCAGGTAGGTGCCGGGCAGCGCCGAGGGCTCCCCCTCGTCGAGCGTGCCGCGGACGCCGATGTGGCCGTTGGACTGGGCGAAGACCGACTCCGACTGGGCGAGCCGCTCGAGGTCGAGGTGGGTCTCGCGGATACCCCAGGGCTCGACCGTGTAAGCGGGGTCTTCGATCATCCGCCGCTGAGGATCAGTTCGCCGAGGTCCTCGACCACCACGTCGGCGCCGTGTCGGCGGAGCGCCTCCGCGTGGTCGACGCGGTCGACGCCGACGACGTGACCGAAGTTCCCAGCGCGGCCCGCTTCGACCCCGGCGACGGCGTCCTCGAAGACGCAGGCGGCGGCGGGCTCGACCCCGAGCGCCTGCGCCGCGGCGAGGAAGGTGTCGGGGGCGGGCTTGCCCCTGAGGTGCTCTGCGTCGGCCACGTTGCCGTCGATCCGCGCTTCGAAGAGGTCGGCGATGCCGGCCGCTTCGAGCACCTCCTGGCAGTTGGCGCTGGAGGAGACAACGGCGCGCCGCAGGCCCGCCTCGCGGGCGGCCTTGACGAAGGCGACCGAGCCCGCGTAGGGCTCGACCCCGTCCTTTTCGATCAGTTCGAGGACGAGCTCGTTCTTGCGGTTGCCGAGGCCGCAGACGGTTTCCGCCGCGGGCGGGTCCTCCGGCTCGCCCTCGGGCAGCTCGATCCCACGCGATTCGAGGAAGGAGCGGACGCCGTCGTAGCGCGGCTTGCCGTCGACGTATTCGTTGTAGTCGCGGCCCGGGTCGAAGGGCACGAAGTCTTCACCGTCGTCCTCGGCGCGCTCCTTCAAGAACGCGTCGCAGGTCTGCTTCCACGCCTTGTCGTGGACCACGGCGGTCTTGGTCAGCACCCCGTCGAGGTCGAAGAGGAGCGCCGTGATCGCCTCCGGCAGATCCAGTGCCGTGTCAGGCACTCGCTTGGGAGCGGCATCCGCCACGCCCCGACCCTAGCGCTCGGCCCGCCCGGGCTCGCGAACAACCGGTGACCGGAACGGAAGGGTGCGTTTTAACAGCTCGGTCGCATTTCGCCAACGGCCGGTTAACACCGCGGCGAAAAGCCACTCCTAGCCTGGCGCCGTCTGGGCATTTCAGCCCATCTGGTCCAGGTGTGCCTTCCCTCGAGCGATAGGAATAGGAAATGAAACGGCTTCCCGTTGTGTTGATCGCACTGGCGGCGCTATCGGCGCTCGCCGCCTCCGTCGCACTGGCCTCCCCCGGCGCCCCGGCTCCTCAGTCCGGCGCAAATCAGCAGATGCTCACCTTCGGCGGACCGCGAACGCCGATCACCCACGTGGTCGAGATCTTCCAGGAGAACGTCTCCTTCGACCATTACTTCGGCACGTACCCGAACGCCGCCAACACCGACGGACAGCCGTTCGACGCGCAGCCGGGCACGCCTGCGGTGGACGGGCTCCTGCCGGCCACCAGCCCGTCGCTGCCGCCGAGCCTCCGGCACACCACCAACTTGCTCACCTCCAACCCCAACGCGGCCCTGCCGAAGCGCCTCGACAGCAGCGCGACGGGACTCCCCGGAGACGCCGGCGGCCAGCTGACCTGCGATCAGGACCACAACTACTCCGACGAGCAGAAGGCCTTCGACAAAGGCCAGATGGACAAGTTCATCGAGAGCCTCGGCACCGGCGGTGGCACGACGCCCTTCGGCGCCCCGTGCAACAAGGAAACCGTCATGGACTACTACGACGGCAACTCGGTGACCGCGCTCTGGAACTACGCCCAGCACTACGCGATGAGCGACAACTCCTACGGGACCACCTTCGGTCCGTCCTCACCGGGGGCGATCAACCTGATCTCGGGTGACACTGGCAACGTCGACATGACCCACACCGCCAACAACCCTTCGATCGCGACGCCGACCAACCCGAACGCGGACCTGACGCCGAACGGGAAGGGCGGCTACGCCCTGACCAGCGACGCCCAGCCCTACTGGGACGACTGCTCGACCCGCGACGCGGTCGCCCTCTCGGGCAAGAACATCGGCGACCTGCTGAACGAAGCGAGCCTCTCCTGGGGCTGGTTCGAGGGCGGCTTCCGGCCGACCACCTCCTACCAGGCGGCGCTGGAAGCGACCGGCCACACCGGCCAGTCGACCAGCACCTTCATCCCCGACGAGTTCAAGTCCGCCGAATTCAACAAAGCGGTGCCGCACGCCGGCAACCAGGGCCTCTGCGACGCCGTCAGCCCGGTCGGCGAAGGCCTCGGCGGAACCGGCCAGTGGGGCTACAAGGACGACTACATCCCTCACCACGAGCCGTTCCAGTACTACGCCTCGACCGCCAACCCCCACCACCTGACGATCCCGACCAACAGCAAGGGCCGTGACACGCTCGCCGGCCTGGCGACGATCGGCACCGACACGCAGTCCTACGTCGGCGGCCAGCCGCAGTTCAACACCCCGAACCACAACTACGACATGAGTGACTTCGATCAGCTGATGACGGCGATCTCGAACCACGAACTGCCTGCCGGGGCGATGCCCGCGGTCAGCTTCCTCAAGGCCCCCGGCTACCAGGACGGCCACGCCGCCTACTCCGATCCCCAGGACGAGCAGGAATTCATCGCCCACACGATCGACGAGATCATGAACACGCCGGACTGGAAGCACACGGCGATCGTGATCAACTACGACGACTCCGACGGCTGGTACGACCACGCCAACCCCGGGGTGCTCAACCCGTCGCTGTCGCCGGCGGACAACCTGACCAATACGACGCTGACCGGTGCCACCTCGGGCCAGTGCGGTCCGCAGCCGCAGGCCACGGCTCCGCTGGGCGGCGAACAGGGCCGCTGCGGCCTCGGTCCGCGCCTGCCGATGCTCGTGATCTCGCCCTACGCCAAGGACAACTCGGTCGATCACGACCTCAGCAACCAGGCCTCGACGATCAACTTCGTCGAGTACAACTGGGGACTCCCGGGCATCTCCGGGTCCTTCGACCAGGCGCAGGCCAAAATCGACCAGTCCGAGCACGTCCCCTTCGACCTGGCGGGCATGTTCCAGTTCGACGGACACGCCAACTCGGCCCTGCCGCTGAACCCGGTCACGGGTCAGCCGGTCGAAGCTGAAGAAAGCGAAGAAGAAGGCGACGAAACGCCTCAGGGTGGCGATGGTGGCGGCGACCACCATCACCACCACGGCCACGACCACGGCTGGGATCGCCGGCACCACCCCTAGGGCGGAGCCCCGATCCCGAGCACCTGCTCCCGTATGCGCTATGCGCATACGGGAGCAGATCGGCTGTTACGAAAGTGCGCCCTTGACCGCGGCGAGCGCCGTCTCGACGCCGGCCCGGTCGACGTCGAGGTGGGTGACCATGCGGATACGGCCTTCGAGCAGGCTGCTGTCGACGCCCGCCGCCAGCAGCTTGTCGTGGAGGGCGGCGGCGTCGGCGACGTCGAAGATCACGATGTTGGTCTCGACCGTCGCCGGGTCGATCTCGACCCCGTCGATCTCGGCCAGCCCCGCGGCGAGGAACTTAGCGTTGGCGTGGTCCTCGGCGAGGCGCTCGACGTTGTGCTGGAGGCCGTAGCGGGCGGCGGCGGCGATGATCCCCGCCTGGCGCATCGAGCCGCCGAGCATCTGCTTGTAGCGCCAGGCCTCGGCGATCAGCTCGGCGGAGCCGGCGAGACAGCCGCCGACCGGCGCGCCGAGGCCCTTGGAGAAGTCGATCCAGGCGGTTTCGAAGCCCGCGGCGTAGGCGGCGGCGCTCGCGCCCGAGGCGACGGTCGCGTTCAGCAGGCGCGCCCCGTCGAGGTGGGTGCGCAGGCCGAACTCCCGCGCCACCTCGAGCACCGCCTCGATCCGCGCCCGCGGCCAGACGCGGCCGCCGCCGAGGTTCGTCGTCTGCTCGATCGCCACCAGGCGCGAGCGCGGTTCGTGGCTGTCGCGGGCGTCGCGCATCCGCGCCCGCAGGGTGGCGGCGTCGAACATCCCACCCTCGCCCTCGAGCGGCATCACCATCGCGCCCGAGATCGCCGCCGCCCCGCCCGCCTCGGCGGTGATCGGATGGGCGAGCCGGTGCAGGTACATCTCGTCGCCGAGCGGCCGGATGTGGAGGCGGATCGCGATCTGGTTGCACATCGACCCCGAGGGCAGGAAGACCGCCGCCTCCTTGCCGAGCAGCTCGGCGACTTCCTCGCAGAGCGCGGTCACGGTCGGGTCCTGGCCGCGCTGTTCGTCGCCGACCTCGGCCTCGGCCATCGCCTGGCGCATCCCGGCGCTCGGCCGGGTCTGGGTGTCGGAGTAGAGATTGATCACGGAATCAGGCATAGGTCCCGCAACTTAGTGAACGCGCCCCGCCAGCCTCGATGAGTTCGCACTTAGCCACACATATTGGGGCTAAGTGCGAACTCATCGGGCGGGGTAAGGGGTCCCGGCTCAGGACTAAGGGGTCGGCGTCCCAAACCCTAGGAATTCACCCGATGTGCGGGGCCTTTCTCAGCCGTAGCTTGGACTTACACACCCGAGCGAAAGGCACGGACCATGAATCCCAACCAGATGATGATCTTCAAGGCCATGGTCGCCCAGACTGCGCTCCGCGAAGAGGCTCAGGCGTCGCGGCAGCGGGCTCGCAGGCGGGGCGCCCGGTCCACCCGCAAGGGCCACGGCTTGCTCGGGTTGCTGCGACGGCGATAATCGCCGGGTGGCGACCCGGGTCAGTGCCAGCCGACTGATCGGGCGGGCCGGCGAGCTCGCCGAGTTGATGGCTGCATTCGAGGAGGCCGCCGGGGGCGCGGCCTCGTTGGCGTTCCTGGCGGGCGAGTCGGGGGTCGGCAAGTCCCGCCTCCTCCATACCTTCCTCGAGCGAGCGGTCGAGCGAGGCGGCTGCTCGATCGGCGGCGAGTGCGTCGACCTCGGCCGCGACGAGCTGCCCTACGCACCGCTGGTGGCGGCGCTGCGCGGCCTGCTGCGCGAACGCGATCCGGTCCTCGACGGGCTCTCCCCCGGCACCCTCGCCGGACTGGCGCAGCTGGTGCCGGAGCTCGATCCGGCGGCGGCGCGCGAAGCCGGCGAGGATCACCGCCGGCCCTTCGAGGCGCTGCTCTCCCTGCTCGAAGCGCTGGCCGAGGACACGCCGATGATCCTCTGGCTCGACGACGCCCACTGGGCCGACAACGCGACCCGCCACTTCCTCTACTTCCTCGCCGCCAGCCTCCCCGACGAGTGCCGCCTCCTGACCGTGATCGCCTACCGCTCCGACCAGCTCCACCGCCGCCACCCGATGCGGCCCCTGCTGGCCGAGCTCGGGCGCGGGCGGCGGGTGCGGCGGCTGGAGCTCGACCCGTTCGACCGCGGCGAGGTGGCGACGCAGCTCTCCGACATCCTCGGCGCCCGCCCCGACCCCGACATCGTCGCGCGCTTCTTCGAGCGCGGCGAAGGCAACCCGCTCTTCACCGAGGAGCTGCTCGCGGCCGGCGCCGACGGGCGCGGGCGCCTGCCCTCCACCCTGCGTGACGCGCTGCTCCTGCGGATCGAACGGCTGCCGGAGGCCTCGCGCGGCCTGCTGCGGATCCTCGCCGTCGCCGGGCGCCTCAAGCACGACCGCTTCGTCGCCGTCTGCGAGACCGACGAGGACGAGCTGGCGGCGGGACTGCGCGAGGCGGTCGAGCAGCAGGTGATCGAGGTCGGCCGCGACGAACGCTACGGCTTCCGCCACGCGCTCCTGCGCGAGGTGATCTACGACGACCTCCTGCCCGGCGAACGGGCCGAACTGCACCTGCGGCTGGCGCGAGTGCTGGAGGCGACGCTCGGCGAGGACGACCACCTGGCGATCCGCGCCGCCGCGGTCGCGCACCACTTCAATGCCGCCGGCGACCAGCCGGAGGCGCTGCGGACCGCGGTGCAGGCGGCACGGGCGGTGGAACGGGGCGGCACGCCGGGCGCCGCGGCGGCGCTGCTCGACCGAGCGCTGGCGCTCTGGCCGCGGGTCGCCGAAGCGGAGACGGCGGCGGGCGCGGACCACACGACGCTGGTCTCGCTGGCGGCGCGCGCGCATGCCCTCGACACCGACGAGCCGCACGCGATCAAGCTCTTCGAGCAGGCGCTGGGGGAGATCGAGGAGGCCGAGGAGCCCCACCGGGTCGCCGGCCTGCTCGCCGAAATCGCCTCGGCGCGCTGGGCGCTGGGGCAGGCGGAGGCGGCGCGCGAGGACCTCGAGCGGGCACTCGCCCTGCTGCCGGAGTCAAAACCGACGCCCGAGCGCGCCCGCATCCTCGAAGCGAAAGCGCGCTTCCTCCTCCTCCAGGGACGCTTCGCCGAAAGCCGCGACGCCGCCGAGGAGGCGCTGCGGGCGGCCGAGGCGGCCGGGGTCGAGGACACCGAGGCGCTGGTGCTGAACCGGCTCGGCCTCTGCCTCTTCTTCCTCGGCGAAGAAGCGCGCGGCGACCAGGTGATGCGGGAGTCGCTCGACCTGGCGCGCCGCTCGGGCTCCAACGACCAGCTTGCCACCGCCTTCGTCAACTACGCCGACGCGCTCCACCTGGCGGGGCGCGGCCAGGAGGCGGCCATGCTCGCAGCCCAGGGCGAACGGGAGATCACGCCCGGGGACCGCTCGGCGCTCTGGATCGCCTGCGCGCATTCCGAGATCCTCTTCTTCCTCGGCCGCTGGGACGAGGCGGAAGCGGTGCTCCCCACCCGCAACCGCGGCCAGGGGACCGCGACGCTGGCCAACGTCCTGCTGCGGCGCTCCTCGCTGATGCTGGGACGGGGCGACAGCGCCGGCGCCCGCAAGGACATCGAGCACGCGCGAACCTTCCTCGCCGACTCGGTCGAGCCCCAGTACATCGCGCCGGCCGGGGCGCTGACGGTCGAACTGGAGCTGCGCGAGGGCAACGTCGAGGCGGCCCGCGAAGCGGCCGAGAAGGCGATCGACCAGATCGAGTACTGCTCCGACGACGCGGCGCGGATGGCGCTGATCTCGGCCGCCGCGACCGCGGTCGAGGCGGAAGCGGCGGAGCGGGCGCGCGACCTCGGCGACGCGGCCGAGCTGGAGGCCTCCCAGCTGCGCGCCGAGCTGATGGCGGCGCGGACCCAGGCCGCCGCCGACGCGATCGGCGGCCGGGCGCTGGAGTGCGCCTACGCGCTGACCGCCGAGGCCCAGCTGGCGCGGGCGCGCGGCGACGGCGAGGCGGCCGCGCGAGCCGCGGCGGCGGCCTCGGCCTGGGACGCGCTCTCGCGGCCCTACCAGGCGGCGCTGATGCGACTGCGCGAGGCCGAGGCGTGGGCGGCGCTCGGCGACCGCGAGGCGGCGGGCGCCGCGGCGGCGACGTCGCTGGCCGCGGCCGAGGAGCTCGGCTCGGCCTGGCTGGCGAGCGAGGTGGCGGGCTTCGTCGCGAGGGCGCGGTTGCCGCACGCGGCCACAGACAACCGCAGCGGCCGTAGCGGCGGGGGCGCCCCCGGCACCACCGTCGACGAGAACCCCTTCGACCTGACCCCGCGCGAGCGCCAGGTCCTGACGGCGCTCGCCGAAGGCGCCACCAACCGCGAGATCGCCGCCTCCCTCTACATGGCCGAGAAGACCGCCAGCGTCCACGTCTCCCGCATCCTGGCGAAGCTAGGCGTCCGCAGCCGCACCGAAGCGGCGGCGGTCGCCCATCGCTTGGCGCTCGTGGATCCCGGCTAGGGTGCGAAACCTTGGGGCATACGCCAAAAGAAGTGCGGTCGATGCCACCAAAGGAAGCCATAAAGGCCCTGGCAAACTTCCTTGTCTGCTTCGCCTTTCGCAAGCCGCGCCTTATAGAAGGCGACATCGTCGATCGCAAGATCGTTCTTCGCCATGGCAGCGTTGAGATTATTGTCGGCCACCGCTATCGCGTTGGCGTCCTGGCTACTGGTCGCCTTGGCCAAGGCCGCCGTTGCCTTCAGCACGGCATCCCGGGTGACTGACTGCGCCTTTTCTGCCGCCTTGACCCACGCTTGCAGCAACGGCAGTCCTAGCTTCTTGAGCGCGAGACACGCTTCACGCGAGAGGCATTCCCCGCTCAGATCCCTTGCGTTCACCGGATTCTCGCCCGCGTAGCCGTAGGATTCCCCGGTCTGTTCCGCGAGCGGGTCCACGCTCATGAACTGTGCCGTCGTCGGGTCATAGACACGGGCGCGCAGGTAGATCAGGCCGGTATCGGGGCTCGTGTACTGTCCGTCGTAGAGGAGGTTGCTGGCGGCGGTGCCGGTGTGGCCTTCGGTTTCGCCGTACGGAGTGAAGGTGTAGGCGCCTGAGGTCGTGCCCGCCTGGCTCGTCAGCAGTCGGGTCGAGCCCTGCTGGTCGTGGTGCATCCAGGTCGGGGTTTCCGACGCGATCTGCTCGATCGGTGCGCCTTCGGGTCCGTAGACATAGTAGTTCGTACCGTCGTAGAGCAGCAATGGCAGCGGTTCGGCCGTATCCCAGGCGAGGTGCTTCGTAGTGCCGGAGATCGTTTCCGACTGGCGCAGGCCGTTGCCGTCGTAGGTGTAGGAGTCTTCGACTTTCGGCGCTTCCCGTTTGACCGAGATCAGGTTCCCGGCCTGATCCCAGCCGTAAGTGGTTGCCGAGCCGCCTTCGGGACTGGCTTTCGTCCGCTCGCCGAGTTTGTCGAAGGTGTAGCTGGTGGTCCCCGCTTTTTCGAGCTCCGAGGCGGCGTCGTATTTGAGTTCGGTGGCGCCGATCTTCTTCGGGTTGCCGGCGTTGTCGTATTCGAAGGTCGTTCCCGCGCCTTTGGTCAGCCGGTTGGCTTTGTCGTATTCGTAGCTCGGCGAGGATCCCGGCAAGCCGGTCTGGGTGGTCGATTCGAGGTTGCCGACCGCATCGCGCGTATAGGCGAGGGAAGCGAGGGTTTCGACGCCCTTCTTGAAGGTCTGTTTGGAGAGCCGGTCGGCACGGTCGTATTCAGAAATATCTTCGTCGGTGGCTTCGGTCGGGAAAGTCGTGCCCTTGAGCTCCGAGTCACGGTTGTAGGCGAAGGTGGCCGAGTGCGAGAGCCAGTCGGTGACTTTGCTCAGCCGATCGGCTTTGTCGTATTCACGGCTGACCGATTTGCCGTTCGGATAGGTAATTTTGGTCGGCAGGTTGGCCAGGTTGTATTCGTATTTGAGTAGTTCTTTGTTGCCGTTTTCGACTTCCGTCGGCCGCTCGAGAACGTCGTAGGTCATTTTCGTCGTCCCCGTCCCGTCGACCATCTTCACTACCTTTGAGTCTTTGTCGTATTCGTATTCGACCGCGTGGGTGCCGACTTCGGAGTAGCTCTTCTTGGTCAGCCGATTGGCTTTGTCGTAGGTGAAGGTGGTGGTCCGCCCTTCGGGGTCTTTGAGCTTTTCGAGATTGCCTGCTTTGTCGTATTCCCTAGTCGTCTTGCGTTCCAAGGGATCGATGGTTTCCGTGAGCTCCTCGAGCGCGTTGTGTTCGTATTTGGTCGTCTTGCCGTTGCCGTCGGTCTTTGATTTGACCTGGCCTTCTGAGTCGTAGGCAGTTTCCGTGGTCGTCCCGTTGGCCGCTTCCACCTTCGTCCGCTCGTTGTCGGCATCGTAGGTGTATTTCGTCGTGTGCCCGTTTGCGTCGGTCAGCGTTTCCAGGTTGCCGTCCCTGTCGTAGGCGTATTTCGTTTCGTGCCCAAGTGGATCCGTGACCTTGACTGGGCGGTTCTGCGCGTCGCGTTCGGTGGTCGTTTCGAATTCGGCAGCTTTGGCGCCTTCTTCGTTGCCGCGAGGTGAGACTTCCGAGGTCTGGTAGCCGTCGGTGTTGTAGCCGTAGGTCGTCTTGTCGCCTTCGGCGTCGGTTTCGGCTTTCGGGTCCCCGTAGGTGTCGTATTCGAATTTCGTTTCGTGGCCGAGCGGTTCGGTTTCCGATTCGAGGTCCCCGTTGGCCGCGTGTTTGAAAGTCCATTTCTGGGTCGTTTCGCCGGGCGCCGGCCGTTCGATCGTTTCGACGTTGCCGTGGGCGTCGCGTTTGTAGGTGGTTTTCTCCCCCTTCGGCGTCGTTTCGGTTTCGATGTCGTGGGTGGCGTCGTAGGTCCATTTGGTTTCGTCCCCTTCGGCGTCTTTTTCTAGGGTCCGGTCGCCCGCGGCGTTATATCCGTAGGTAGTCACGTGCCCCAGAGCGTCGGTGACCTTGATCGGCTCGTAGCCTTCGTTGTATTCGGTGGTCGTTTTCTGTTCGATCGCCGTGCCTTTTGCCTTGACCAGTTCCAGAGGCTCGCCCATTTCGTTGAACTTCTCGAAGGTGGTCGAGCCGTTCGGCATCGTCAGCGTCGTCGTCTTGTGACCTTCGGCTTCGCCGTATTCGAATTTGGTCACCCGTTCCAACGGATCGGTCTGTTTCTTGACCCGATGAGAGGCGTCATATTCGTTCTTGAGGACACCGCCGCGGCCGTCAGTCATTTCGGTCAGTTCGTGCGACGCGCCGTATTTGAATTTCCAGTTCGGTTCGGTTTCGCCGGGGAGAGTGACCGAGGTGAGGTTGCCCGATTCGTAGCCGTATTTGACCTTGTGGCCCATCGGGTCTTCGACCGATTCGACCTGGGAGCCCGAATACGTAAATTTCAGTTCCCGCCCAGCGGCGTCTTTGACCGTCTTCAGCTTCCCTGCTTCGTAGGAGAGCGTGATCGCGTTGCCGTTGCGGTCCTTCTCTTCGGTCAACTGCCCTTCGGAGTTGAACCTCAGCTTTTCCTGAGTCGGCAGGGTGAAGACGTAGATCGTTTTGGCTTCGACTTCTTCTTTGACCAAGGTCGCTTGGATCCAGGCGCCAGGGACATATTTGCCGCCCGAGACGGTGAAGCTGGCGGTCGCCCCGTTTTCCTGCACGACGGTGATCGCCCCGGATTCTTTGTTGATTTCCAGGTGGGAGCCGTAGGGACCCGACCAGCCGTAGCCCCAGGGGCCGGCTTCTTTGGCTTCGACGGCGGCCTTCGAGTTATAGGAGCGGGTTATCGCGAGGGCTGGGCCGCGGCCGTTCAGGGCGAGGTCGGTCTGTTCCTCGGAGAGATTGCCGGTCATCGAGGAAACCGGCTCGCCGTTGACGCAGATGTTCACCCATTCGCCCGTCGCGGGGTTGCAGACCCACCTTTCCCTTTCGTTGACCGGCGATTCGGTCGGACAGGCAAGCGCGTAGGCGGCGGTTAGGCCTGCCACGGCGAAGAGGACCAAAAGCGCGGCGACGAATGCCTTGGCCCTCGCGGTCATCAGTCAGCCTGTGTCGAAAGGATAGTGACACTTGACCATAGCGCCAGTATGAGACTATGATCACGAATATGCAAGTAGTCAGGAGATACAGACTCAGATGTTTATTCCTGCTGCTTGCTTTTTGCCTGCTCGCAGGCGTGGTGACGGTAGCCCTCGCCGGCGGGGCGAACCACTCAAAAGAGCACCGAGTATTGGTGGCCGCGGTCCCGGACGCCGCCCGTCGGACCTACGCCCTCCTCGCCGACATCCCCCAGCGGGGCGCCGAACTGGGCGCTCCGAACGCGCCGGTGACGCTTCAGTTCTTCGGCGATCTCCAGTGCAAAGAGTCCCGCCAGGTCATGCTGGGGCCGCTGCCGGACCTGATTCGGCGCTTCGTCCGCCCAGGCGAGCTCCGCATCGTCTACCGCTCGACAGAAACCGACACCAAAGGGGCCGGCGGGTGGCCCGAATTCAAGGACCAGCAGGGCGCCGCCCTCGCCGCCGGCCGCCAGAACCGGCTCTGGAACTTCATCGACGTCTTCTACCGCGAGCAGGGCCCCGAGTTCACCGGCTACGTCACCGAACGCTTCCTCCATCTGATCGCGGTGCAAGCCGGGCTCGACATGAGTCGCTGGCAACAGAGCCGCGAACCCTCATGGCACTGGGAAGCGAGCCTCGAAGCCGACGCGGAGCTCGGCAAATCGACCCACGTCGACAGCACCCCCTCCTTCCTCGTCGGCCCGACCGGCGGACCGACGCACGTGCTCCGCCACTTCGGCCTCCAGGAACCAGAGGTGTTCGAAGAAGCGATCCGGGCGACGCTCAAGGAAGCCCGAGCGTCTGCAGCGTAAGAAATACGCGCCATCCCTGCATAACGCACAGCGTCGCGCCCGGCCGCGTCGGAAGCCGAGGGACAGGCGACACGGTTCCGTGCGCCTTTTCCGCCACCCCGAGGTTGATGGGCCGAAAACCCGCCTATATGACCGGTTTTCGGCCCATCGACATGGAGGCGTCGTGCAATACGCACGTCTGCGGAGGAAGGGTCACGGAAGGCGCAAGGGCGACGCCTGCGTACGGGGCCGTACGCGCCGTTCGTTCACCTGGACACACCAGGCTGTGTCCAGGTGAACGAACGTGACCCGACGCCCACCGACCCTCGCGTCTTCGTGCCTTGACACACGCCTCTCCGTGACCTCCCGGCACTCGGGCGGCCGCGGGGCGGCCACAGCCTGCCAGGGTCGTCCGTCGGCCGCGGGGCGCCAGCTTCCCCCGGCGCGACGGCCCGCGGCGCCAGCCCGCGTCCCGGCGCGGCCGTGCCACGCGCGGCGCCCCGAAGCACCCGCCTACGCCCCGTCCGTCGCCCGCAGGAAGGCCAGGACCGCGAGCACGCGGCGGTGATCGTCGCCGGCGGCCGCCAGGTTCAACTTGCCGAAGATGTTGGAGACGTGCTTCTCGACCGCACCGGGAGTGACGACGAGCGCCTCGGCGATCGCGTTGTTGGTGCGGCCCTCGGCCATCAGCGCGAGCACCTCGCGCTCGCGCGGCGAGAGCGAGTCCAGGGGGCCCTCGTCGACCTCGCGCCGCTCGCCGACCAGCTCGGCGACGACCTCGCGGTCGAGGGCGGTGCCGCCATCGGCGACGCGGCGGATCGCGTCGAGGAAAGCCGGGATGTCGCCGACCCGCTCCTTCAGCAGGTAGCCGACGCCGCCTTCGCCGCCCGCCAGCAGCTCCGCCGTGTAGACCGGCTCGACGTACTGGGAGAGAATCAGGACGCCGAGGTCGGGATGGCGGCGGCGCGCCTCGACCGCGGCGCGGATCCCCTCGTCGGTGAAGCTCGGCGGCAGCCGCACGTCGACGATCGCCAGGTCGGGCTTGTGGGCGCCGACGATGCGCAGCAGCCCCTCGCCGTCATCGGCCTGGGCGACGACCTCCACCTCATGTTCGCGCAGCAGCGCGATCAGGCCTTCGCGCAACAGCAACTGGTCCTCGGCGATCACGACCCGCATGGCAACCTCACCTCGATCCGCGTCCCCTCACCGGCCGGCGAGGCTATCTCCATCTCTCCGTCGAGCGCCGCGACCCGGCGCCGCAACCCGTCGAGGCCGCTGCCCGCGGCGAGGTCCGCCCCGCCCGGCCCGTCGTCGGCGACGACCACGTCGAGGTCGTCGCCGTCGAGCCGGATCGTCACCGCCGCCCGCGCCGCCGGCGCGTGCTTGGCCACGTTGGTCAGCGACTCGGCGACGACGAAGTAGGCGGCGCTCTCGATCACCGGCGCGGGCCGGCGCCCGAGCCGCGCGTCGACCGTGACCGGGACCGGCGAGCGGCCGGCGAGCGCCTCGACCGCCGCGGCGAGGCCGCGGTCGGAGAGCACCGGCGGCGCGATCCCCCGCGCCAAGTCGCGCAGCTCGGCGTTCGCCGCCGTCGCCTCGGCGCGCGCCTGGCGCACCAGGGCGGCGATCTCCGGCCGGTCGGCGAGGCCCTCCTCGGCCCGCCCGAGCTGCATCGAGAGCGCCACCAGGCGCGCCTGGGCACCGTCGTGGAGGTCGCGCTCGATCCGCCGCAGCTCCGCCGCCTGCACGTCGAGGGCGCCGCGCCGGGTCTCGGTCAGCGTCTCCACCCGCGCGGTCAGCTCGCGCTCGCCGCGCGAGCGCAGGTCGGCGCCCTTGTTGCGCAGGTAGGCCCAGTGGACGACGAAGGCGATCGTGAAGCCGAGGATCACCCAGGCGGGCCAGAAGCTGCCCGCGCCGGTCACCGACCACTGCAGGATCGAGTTGACACAGAGGACGAGGGAGAAGGCGCCCTGAGTCTCGAGGTCCCGCCGCGGGCCGGGCGGCGCCAGCCGCGACCAGCGCCAGGCGACGATCATCGCCAGCACGAACCAGACCGAGATCCAGACGTAGGCGGGCCAGAAGCTGCCGGCGCCGGTCAGCGCCCAGACCACGAAGCTGACCAGGCTGAGCCCGCCACCGATCTGGGCGCCGACCCGCGGCACCAGCCGCCAGAGGCTGGTCAGCCACGGCGGGGCCATGGAGAGGAGGCGCGTCAAGCGCGCGCCGCCTCCCCCTCCGCGGTGGGCCCCGGAGGGCGGCCGCCGCCCTCCCCGCCCGATGCGTTCGCACTTTCCCCCACGTACTGTGGGGAAGTGCGAACGCGCTGCGTGGGGGCCTCGAGGCCGACCCGCGGCAGCCACTCCAGCCAGCTCGGCAGGTACCAGTTGCGCTCGCCGAGCAGCGTCATCGTCGCCGGCAGGAGCACGCCGCGGATGATCGTCGCGTCGATCAGGATCGCCGCCGCCAGCCCGATCCCCATCTCCTTGAAGTCGAGGAAGGAGAGGGTGGCGAAGATCGCGAACACGGCGACCATCACCGCAGCCGCGCTGGTGACGACTCCCGCGGTCGTCCGCAGCCCGTGCGAGACCGCCGCCTCGGTCGACATGCCGCGATCGTACGCCTCCCGGATGCGGGTGAGGATGAACACGTGGTAGTCCATCGAGAGCCCGAAGAGGACGACGAAGAGGAACAGCGGCAGCCAGGCGGTGATCGTGCCGACCGAGTGGAAGTCGAGCAACCCTTCCAGGTGGCCGTCCTGGAAGACCCAGACGACGACGCCGTAGGCGGCCCCGACCGAGAGCAGGTTGAGGCCGATCGCGGTCAGCGGGATCACCAGCGAGCGGAAGCTCACCAACAGGAGCAGGAACGCCATCCCGAGGACGAAGGCGAACACCCAGGGGACCCGTTCGGCGAGCCGGTCGTTGAAGTCGACCGAGGAGGCGGTCGAGCCGCCGACCTGGGCCTTGGCACCGGGGACCGTTCCGATCGTCGCCGGGATCAGGTCGTCGCGGAGTTTCGCCAGCGCGTCCTGGGAGCGCGAATCGGTCCCGTCGCCCGCCAGCGGCACCTGCAGCTCGGCCACCCGGCCGTCCTTTGCCACCCGATATTCCTGCGGCCGGCCGAAGTCCCGCGGGTCGGCGGCGAGCCGCTCACGCAGCGCCTCGACCTGATGGGCGACCGGCGCCGCTTTCACGTTCGGCGCCGAGATCGCCACCTGGGCCGGTTCGGCGCCGCCCGGGAAGGCGGCTTCGAGGCGGTCCAGGGTCTGCACGATCGGCATGCTCTTCGGCAGCCCGCTGGTGCCGGAGTTGGCGGTCTTCAGGCTGAACGCGGGAATCGCCAGCACGACCAGCCCGGCCACCGCGATCCCAGCAGCAAATCTAGGCCGGCGCATGACCCGCGTGACGAGCGCCCCCCAGACGCGCGAACCCTGCACCCCGCCCTCGTCAGCGGTCCTTCGGGGGTGATCCGAACGAACCTCCCCGCTGTCGTGAGAGATGGTCACCCCCGAAGGACCGCCCCCGCGAAGCCGCCCCAAAAACGGCACCCGCCCCTTCTCGATCCGATCCCCGAGCCAGGCAAGCACGGCCGGCAACACGGTGAGCGAGCCGACCATGGCGACCGCGACGACGAGGATCGTGCCGGTCGCAAAGGAGGCGAAGGTCGGGTCGCCGGCGATGTACATGCCGGCCATCGCAACCATCACGGTGAAGCCGGAGACGAGGATCGCCCGCCCCGAGGTCGCCGCGGCCGCCTCCAGCGAGGCGCGCTCGCCCGCCCCGGCGGCGCGCTCCTCGCGCTCCCGCCGCAGGTAGAAGATCGAGTAGTCGACCCCGACCGCGAGGCCGATCAGGAGGATCACCGAGCTGATCTGTTCGGCGACGCCGCCGAAGGCGTGGCTGATCGGGCCGAGCAGGCCGATCGTCGCGCCCACCGCGGTCAGCGCCAGGAGCAGCGGCACCCCCGCCGCCAGCAACGAGCCGAAGACGACGATCAGGATCAGCAGGGTGACCGGCAGCGAGGTGAGCTCGGCCCGCGAGAAGTCTTCTTCGAGCGATTCCGAGACCGCCTTTTCGCCGCTCGCGTCGCCGACCTCTTCGACCCGCAGGCCCCGGTGCTGCTTCTGCACCGCGGCGACCTGCGCGAGCGCCCTGCCGACCACTTCCTTGGGTTCGATCTTCCCGTTTTCGGGGATTTCGAACTTGACCAGCGCGGTGCGCCCGTCGGCGGAGATCTGGCCATCGCCACCCGCCCGGTAGGGACCGGTCATGTTGATCACGAAGGGCAGCTTGCCGAGGCGCGATTCGACCGCCGCAACGGCTTCCTTGACGTGGTCCCCGTGCGCCGATTCCTTGCCCGCCCGCGACTGGACCAGCACCTGCTCGGTCTTGCCTTCCGGGAAGGCGCCTTCCAAGGTCTGGTCGGCGGCGGCGCTTTCGCCGACGCCGGTCTGGCTGTCGGCGAGCGTCTTCGTCCCCAACGCCCCGCCGAGCACGATCGCGGCGACGACGAAGAGGATCCACCCCCAGATCGCCGTCTTGCGATGGACGGCGCTCCAGCGCCCCGCCCGTCCCGCCAGCCCCAACTTCCGTCTGCTTCGCATCGCGTCCTCCGTCCGGTCTCGGGTCGATTTGGCGCCCTTTCGAGGCGCCTCCCAACCCTGCGCGAGCGGCCGCGCGCTTCCAATGAGGCGAGCCGGCGAATCCCCCTGGGGCTCCCCGGCGTCCCGGGGGTGGGGTTAACCCCACCCCCGCCGTAGGATCGGGCCGATGGAGAGGCGGATCGTCGAGCTGGGGGTCGGGGACGTCGACCTGGTCGAGGGGCTCTGGAAGGAGATGGTCGAGCACCATCAGGCCGTGATCGAAGGGCAGTGGCCGGGCCGCGACCCCGAGCAGGCCTGGCGGATGCGACGGGCCCAGTACGTCGGCTGGCTCGAGGCCAACGAGGGGTTCCTCCTCCTGGCCCTCGGCGAGGGCGCGGAGCAGGCGCCGCTCGGCTACGCCTTCCTCCGGGTCGGGGCGTCGCCGCCGACCGTCGACCTCGGCGATCGGATCGGCGATCTCGAGTCGCTCTCGGTGAGCGCGGCGGCGCGCGGCGAGGGGATCGGCACGCTGTTGATCGAGCATTGCCGAGGGTTGTTGCGCGCCGCGGGCGTCGACTACTGGGGCGTCACCGCGGTCGCCGCCAACGTCGATGCGATCCGCCTCTACGAACGCGAGGGCTTCGCGATCGCCTCGCACAACATGCTCGCGCCGCTCCGGTAGGCGCGGCGGACCTGAAAGAGTTGGCGGCCGTGACCGCGAACCTCAACCCGGAGCTGACCGAGCTCTCTCTGGAGCAGTTGCGCCTGCGCCGCAGCGCCAAGTGGCGGTTCTACGACGAGGACGTCCTCCCCGCCTGGGTCGCCGAGATGGACTTCCCGCTCGCCGTGCCGGTGAAGGTCGCGCTGGCCGAGGCGGTGGAGCTCGGCGACAGCGGCTACGGCTACCCGCCCAAGCTCGGCCTGGCGGAGGCCTTCGCCGCGTTCGCCGCGGCGCGGCTCGACTGGGAGGTCGACCCGGCGGGCGTCGGGGCGATCCCCGACGTCGTCAACGGCCTCACCTCGGTGCTGCGGCTGATCTCCCAGCCCGGCGACCGGGTGGTGATCAACACGCCCGTCTACCACCCCTTCTTCGGGATCATCGAGGAGCTCGGCTGCGAGCTCGCCGAAGTGCCGCTGGTCGACGGTCAGCTCGATGTCGACGGGATCGACGCCGAGTTCCGCCGTGGCGCCGTCGCGCTCATCCTCTGCAGCCCCCACAACCCGCTCGGGACGCTGCCGACCGAGGGCCAGCTGAAGGCGCTCGCGGCGGCCGCGGCCAAGCACGACGCCTGGGTCCTCAGCGACGAGATCCCCTGGCCGCTGACCCTACCGGGCGCCCGCCACATCCCCTTCCTCGGCGTCTCCGAGGAAGCGCGCGAGCACGGCATCGCCTTCGTCTCGGCCTCGAAGGCGTTCAACCTAGCCGGGCTCACCTGCGCCCAGACGGTGACCGCGTCCGAGCGCGCCGCCGAGCTGATCGGGAAGCTCCCCTTCGCCGCCTCCCACGCCGGCCACTTCGGCCTGCTTGCCACCGTCGCCGCCTACCGCGACGGCGCCGCCTGGCTCGACGACGTGATCGCCGTCCTCGACCACAACCGCGCCCTACTGGCCGATCTGCTCGCCGCGACGCTGCCCGAGGTCGCCTACACGGCGCCGCGGGCCGGCTACCTCACGTGGCTCGACCTGCGCCCGTTGGAGCTGGGTGATGATCCCTGCGAGGTGCTGCTCGAGCGCGGTCGCGTCGCCCTCAACCCGGGCCCGGCCTTCGGCCCGCAGGGGGTCGGCCACGCGCGACTCAACATCGGCACCTCCCCGGCCCTGGTCGAGGAGGCCGTAAAACGGATCGGAAAGGCGGTAGGACGGTGAGCGAAGCGACGGGGGCGCCGCGGGTGGAGGGCCCTGAGGTCGAGCCGATCGAGGCGGAGGCACGCCGCTGGCTCGACGCGCTGGAAGCGCAGACCGGGCCGCTCGCCCTCTTCGACACCCACACCCACTTCGGCCGCCACGATCCCGACGAATTCCGCCAGGAGCCCGAGCAGCTGATCGCGACGATGGCCTACGCGGGCGCGCGGGCGATCACCTTCCCGATGCACGAGCCCGACGGCTACGCCGCCGCCAACGACGAGGCGCGGGCGATCGAGGCGGGCACCGACGGGCGAATCGTCCACTTCTGCCGCGTCAACCCGCACGACGGGGCGTTGGCGGAAGCCGAACGCTGCCTCGACCTCGGCGCCCACGGGATCAAGCTCCACCCGCGCGCCGAGCAGTTCGCGATGTCGGAGCCCGCGGTGGAGGACCTGGCCCGGCTGGCGGAGGAGCGCGGCGTGCCGATCCTGATCCATGCCGGTCGCGGGATCCCGGCGCTCGGCCGCGACACCCTGGAGCTGGCGCAGCGCTACCCGGGCGCCCGCTTCATCCTCGCCCACGCCGCCGTCTCCGACCTCGCCTGGCTCTGGCGGCTGATGCCCGAGCACCCGAACCTCTTCGTCGACAGCTCCTGGTGGAACCCGGCCGACTTCGTCGCCCTCTACAGCCTGGTGCCGCCGGGCCAGATCCTCTGGGCCAGCGACAACCCCTACGGCCAGCCGCTCCAGGCGGCGGCCTTCCAGCTCCGCTACGCGCCCTTGGTCGGGCTCGACGGCGACCAGATCCGGGCGATCGCGGGCGGCCAGATCGAGCGCATCCTGAACGGCGAGGAGCCGCTGGACCTCGGGCCGGCGCCCGGCCCGCCGGGGCCGCAGGACCCGGGGATGGAGCGCGTCGTCTCCCACCTGACCGCGGCGATCGGACGGGCGATGGCCGAGGGCGACCCGAGCGAGTCGGTGGCCCTGGGACGCCTGGCGGTGGACGTCGACGGCCCGGAGGCCGAGTCGGGACGCGCGATCCTGCGCTTGCTCGACCTCGCCGACCGCCACGCCGGCCCGCCGCCTCCCGGCCGCCGCTTCCCCCGCGCCGCCCACTTCGTGATGGCGGCGCTGGCAGTGGCGCGGACCCCGGGCATCGCCCTCCCACCGGAAGGTTGACGGGCCGAAAACCCGTCAGATAGTCCGGTTTTCGGCCCGTCAACACCGTGAAGCGGCTTTGCACGATCGGCGTCTACGGCGCCGACCTCCCGGGGTTCCTGGCAGCGCTCGGCGCCGCCGAGGTCGACCTGGTGCTCGACCTGCGCCAGCGCCGCGGCGTGCGCGGCCACGAGTACGCCTGGGCGAACGCGAAGCGGCTGGAAGCGGAGCTCGCCGGGGCGGGGATCGGCTACTCGCACCTGGCGGAGCTGGCGCCGACCACCTCGATGCGCGAAGCCCAGTACGAGGCCGACGCGGCCCGCGGCGAGGGCAAACGGTCGCGCACCGTCCTCTCCCCCGTCTACGTCGAGCGCTACACGACCGAGATCCTCGAACCGGCCGACCTCGAGCCACTGGTCCGCTTCATCGGCCGCTCGACCGCGGCGCTGATGTGCGTCGAGCGCGACGCCGCCGCCTGCCATCGCTCGCTGCTCGCGGCGCGTCTCGCCCGCGAGCACGGCTTCAAGGTCGAGAACCTGAAGGGCGAGCGCGCCGCGCCGTGAGCGAGGACCGCTACGGACTGCGGCGCTTCGTCGACGCTCAGGAAGACGCGGCGATCTACGCCCGGGCGCTGGCGGAGCTGCGGGCCGGGCGCAAGCGGAGCCACTGGATCTGGTTCGTCTTCCCCCAGATCGCCGGGCTGGGCCGGAGCCCGATGTCGCAGGCCTACGCGATCCGCTCGCTCGAGGAGGCGCGCGCCTACCTCGACCACCCGCTGCTCGGCCCGCGCCTGCGCGAGTGCTGCGAAGCGCTCCTCGCCGCCGACCCGTCCCGGAGCGCGCCCGAGATCCTCGGCGGCATCGACGCGATCAAGGTCCGCAGCTCGATAACCCTCTTCGCCCGCGCCGATCCTGAGCAATCTCTTTTTTCAGCCGTGCTGGACCGTTTCTACGCGGGCGAACCTGACACCGCGACGGACCACCTGCTCCGGCTCGCCAGGGGTCCAGGGGGACCCTGAGCGAACCTCCTGCTTTTGTGAGTGAAGGGTCCTCCTGGACCCCTCCTCGGCGCTCTAGTAGCCGGCTGGATGCCGCGCCACGTACCCCGCCGTCGACACCATTTCCGAGTGCCAGCGCGGCCCGGTGCCGCTTTCGTCCCCGGCCGTGTCCCAACGCAGCCCGTCGATCACCGCGAAGGCGTGCCCGGCGTTGGCGTAGATCGTGATCCAGCGGCCCTTGCCGGCGACGCCCCAGCCCATCATTTCGCCGGAGTCCATCGGCGTCGTGATCAGCCCCGCGCCGTGGAGGGCGAAGCTGACCGCGCCCGAGCAGTCGTAGCCGGGGCTCCACCAGCGAGCGTGCCCGCCGCCCCAGATGTAGGGGCGGGTGTGGATCCGGTTGGCGGCGGCGATCGCCGCCTTGACCGCGGCCGGCGCGGTTTCCGGCGGCGCCGCGACGCCGAGCACGAGGGTCGCCGGGGTCACCGGCGTGCAGGTGCGGACGCCTTCGGGACCGGTGGTGCATTCGATCGAGCCCGGGGTCGGGGTCGATTCGGTGGCCGGTTCGCCGCTGTCGGTCGAAGCGCCCGCCGCGGTCAGGCCGCCCCCCGCGCCGAAAGCGGTGGCGGGGAAGGCGATCAAGGCGATGATACCCATCGCCAGCGCCAGACGAACTCTCCACCCAAACCCCTCAGGGGACAACCGCAAAACCGATCTCCTTTGTCGGCCTGCGGGGTTAGCTGTCGGGCTGGCGCTGAAGGAGCCTGCGCCCCCACCGACCTTCCGGTGGGTTAGCCCCAAAACTCGGTTCCCCCGCTCCAGGGTTTTTCGGCCCCCGGATTCGGCTTACCGGTCCTTGATGGCGGTGCAGTGTAACGGCTGAGGCGGCGTCAGTGCGAAATATGTTTCCCGCTCTTTGCGGGGAAGACACGGCGGCGGGCGGCCGGTGGCGGGCGCGCGGCGCCAGATGAGCAGCTCCAGAAGGAGTGTGAGGGTGGCGTGGCGGGTCGAGCTGGCGCCCGGGCAAGGGACGGGCCGGACCGATCGGAGCCCAGGCGTCCCGGGCGTCCCGGAGGCGACCTGGGCAGGCTGTGGCCGCCTCCGAGACGCCCGGGACGGGAGGTCTTGCGGGGGGAGCCTGCGCAGGGACGGGTGCGTGGCGGGGGAGATCCAGGAAGTTCGGCATCTCCGTGACGGGACGGAGGGATGCGACGTCTCCGTGACGGAGCCGAGGAGAGACGCCCCGGCGCCCGTGCGATCCGCGCGGGTCCCGTCTGAGGGGTGCATGAGCCGGCGGGATCCGCGGCGGATCAGGGTCGCTCGGTG
>JAFDWF010000212.1 GCA_018268575.1 Actinomycetota bacterium | reverse complement strand
CATGGTGGGGTCAGACCGTGGTCACGTCTCTGTGACCGTGGAGGAAGCGTGGAGCCCGTGACGTCTCCCTCACGTCACCCGCGCACTTCCCGGCGTCTTCCTGGCGGACCCCGCGGCACCGCCCTCCGCTGTTCCTTATGCCCACCATCCCGGCATAAGGAACAGCGGAGCGTAGGACCCGTGCCGTCCCCCCCAAGACCCGGCCTTCTCGGAGGCGGCCACAGCCTGCCAGGGTCGCCTCCGAAAAGGCCGGGTCCCTTTTCGGCATCCGGGCGCCAGCCGGCGACGCCCCCGTCCCTTTGCGTCCCCCGAGGCACCCCCAGAACCACTCACCTAAGGTGGATCCATGGGCGAGCGGGATCCGGTGGTGCGGATCGTCGATTACGACCCCGCCTGGCCGGAGGAGGCGGCGCCGGAGCTCGCGCGGGTCGGTGCGGCGCTCGGCGCCCTCGCGGTTCGGCTCGCCTACATGGCGGGCAAGGACGCCTTCGTGAAGGAACTGGAGCGGCGGGCGCTCGAAGCGCACGCAAAAGAGTTGTAACGACCGTGTTCACAAAATCCGCGCCGCAAATCGCCATAATCGCGGCGTGAATTCGACCGAGACGCCGGGCGGGTCGGGGATTCCGGCCGGTTGGTACGACGATCCGAGCGGGCAGGGGCTGCGCTGGTGGGACGGCGAGCAGTGGACCGAACACGTCCACACGGCCGAGTCTGCCGCCGCCGCGGCGACGGCGGGCACCACGGAGGGTGGTGGCGAGCGCGAAGCACCGCCCCCGGAGCTGGTCAAGCTGCGCGAATCGATCCGCGCGCGTGGTGCCAAAGGCGTCGGCATGGTGCTCGGCGCCGTGGTCCTGGTGATCGTCGTCGTCGCCCTGCTGGTCTCCGGCGGCTCGGAAAGCAAGGGCGGCTCGGTGCCGAGCGGCGGCAGCGCCGGCGTCACCAAGGCCGAGATCGGGCAGCTGCGGAAGGAACTGAAGAGCCAGAAGCTGCCGAAGGCGGAGAAGGAGCAGCTCGAAGCCGAGCTGAAGAAGCTCGAAAAGCAGGCCGGCAAGTCCGGCGGCAAGAACGGCAAGGGCGAAAAGTCCGCCAAGAACGGCGGCGGCAAGGGCAAGAAGTCGAGCGAAGAAGGCGGCTGAGCGGGACGGCCTTCGCCCGACCGCCCCGCCGCCTCGAACCGGCCCGCTCGGGGGCCGCCCCGCTTGAGGCCGTCTCCGGGCCCTCGCTTCAGGCGCTCAGGGACATCGTCACCTGGGTGAGGCGGATCGCGTTCCCCGACGGATCGCGGAAGCCCGCGTCGATCCCGTAGGGGCGCTCTTCCGGCGCTTCCGTGAACTCGATCCCGCGGGCGACCAGCCGCTCGTAGTCGGCGCGGCAGTCGTCGGTGGTCAGGAAGACCGTGCCGGCGAACCCCTTCGCGGCCAGGTCACGGATCTGCTCCTGGGTCCCCGGGTCGATCAGCGGCTCGCCCGGGATCGCCATCAGGACGACCGAGACGTCCTCCTGGCCGGGCGGGCTGACGGTCAGCCAGCGGAAGTCGCCCAGCTCCGGCATCGTCACGTCGGCCCGCACCTCGAAGCCGACCTTCTCCGTCCAGAAGGCCAGTGCCTCCTCCTGGTCGTGCACCCAGAGCTGCGCGTTTGCGATCTTCATCGTCTCCTCCTCGTGTCGTTCAGCAGCGATGCGACGACCTTAGGAGCCCTCCGCTCCGCTGTCTTCTCGAAACGTGCGCTTTCGCGGGCGGGCGTTGGCGCGGACCACGCAGCCGGGGACGACGGCCTGGGCGGAGGCGGGCGGGAAAGAGGCGCGGTAGGCGGTCGGCGTCTTGCCGAAGGTGCGTTTGAAGCTCGTGGTGAAGGAGCCGACGCTGGTGAGGCCGACGTCGAGGCAGATCTCGGCGACCGAGCGATCGGTGTTGCGCAGGAGGGCCGCCGCCCGCTCGAGCCGGCGCGTCAACAGGTAGCCGTGCGGGGACTCGCCGAAGGCCCGCCGGAACTCGCGGCTGAAGTGGGCGCGCGAGAGGCCCGCGGCGGCGGCCATCTCCTCGACCCCGAGCGGCTCGGAGTACCGCGCGTCGGCCAGGTCCTTCGCGCGCAGCAGGTGCCGGGCGGGCGGGGCGAACGCCATCATCTTCAGAGTCTAGGCTCGCCTCCCTGTGATCGGCACCTATGCAGCCGCCCTCGCCGTCTGCGTCGCCTCGTTGGCGATCGGCCAGGCGGTGATCGCCCTCTGTGGGCGCCGGCGTTGGTCCTGGGCCTCGGGCCCGGTCGGCCTGGCGATCCTCTGCGCGGTCTGCTGGGGGACGGTGCGGTTTCCGGGCGACGGCTCGATCTCGGCGATCGTCGCCCTGCTGATGCTCGCCGCCTCGCTCGCCTACCTGCAGGGGCGCGGGCTATGGCGCGAGGCCCTGGGGGCTGGCTGGCCGGTCGCCGTCCTCGCCGCGCTCGGCGCCTCGCTGCCGTTCATCGTCGAAGGCCATTTCGGGATCCTCGGCACCAGCTTCAACCCGGACATGTCGCAGCACCTGCTGGCGGCCGATCAGCTCGCCCACGGGCACTCGGGGCAGTTGATCCGGCAGGGCTACCCGCTCGGGCCGCACTCGATCGTCGTGGCGCTGAACAAGGGCCTCGACATCGGCCTGGTGGAGGGCTTCAGCGGGTTGAGCGTGGGGGTCGCGGTGCTGGCGCCGCTCGCCGCGCTCGCCGCCTTCCGCGATCTACGGGCCCTGCCGCGGACGGCGGCGGCGCTGGTCGTCGGACTGGCCTACGTGGTCGCCAGCTACTTCGCCCAGGGCGCCTTCAAGGAGACGATGCTGGTGCTCTTCCTCCTCGCTTTCGTGCTCTTCCTGCGCGAAGCCGCGCGAGAACCGTCTGAATCCCAGCTCCGCTTCGTCCCCGCGGCGCTCCTCGGTGTCGGCGCGGTCTACACCTACAGCTTTCCGGGCCTCCTCTGGCTGCTGGGGACGGCGGTCGTCTGGGGGCTGGCGGAACTGCTCCGGCGCAAGCGCCCGCAGCCGAGCTTCACCAAGGCGGCCTTGATCGCGGTCGGTGTCCTGGTGGTGCTCGTCGCCCCCGAGATCGGGCGGATGATCGACTTCCACAAGTTCGAAACCTTCAACCCCAACGGCCCCGGGCTCGGCAACCTGTTCGGCCAGCTGTCGCCGTTCGAGGCGCTCGGGATCTGGCCGTCGGGTGACTTCCGCCTGGCGCCCGGGGACGGCGCCGTGCCCGCCGCGGCCTATTACCTTGGCGCCGCCTTCGGCACGGTCCTGCTGCTCTACGGGATCTGGGCCTGTTGGCGGCGGCGCGAGAACGTCGTCCTGTCGGGCCTCTTCGTCGTCGCGGTCGCCTACCTCGCCGCCCGGGTCGGCGGCACCGCCTACACCGCGGCCAAGGCGATCGAGATCGCCGCCCCGCTCTGCGCGCTGACGATCCTCCTGCCGCTGACGCGGGAGGTTCCGTGGTTCCTTTCTTCGGATAAAGCGAAGAAGGGAACCACGGAGAGCCGTCGCTCCCAGTTGGCGACCGCCGCCTGCGTCGCCTTCCTCGCCGCCGCGGGCCTCTGCTCGGCGCTGGCGCTTGCCAACGCCCCGGTCGGCCCGCCGTCCTTCTCCTCCGCGCTCGCCGCGATGCGGCCCTTGGTCGCGAACGGCTCGACCCTGATCATCGGCTCCCCCGAACTGCTCGGCGAGGACCATGGGACCAACTTCCTCGCCTGGGAACTGCGCGGTGGGCGGGTCTGCATCGCCACCCGCGAAGAAGTCGGCGGCAAGCTGCCCCAGGGCGTCCGCTACGTGATCGTCCAGGGCTCCAAGCGCAAGCCACCCTTCAAGGGTCTGCGGCTGAGGAAGTCGGTGCCGCCCTACGTGCTCTGGGAAGTGAAGGGGCCGGTCGCGAAGAAGAGCGTCTGCCCGCTGATCGCCGTCCGTCAGGCCCGCCAGGGCCCGGCCCGCTAGCGGCGCGGCCGGCCACGTATCCTGCCTCCCGTGGAGGCCGCAACCGACAGAATCGTCGTCACCCTGCCCGACGGCAAGCCGCTCGACCTGCCCGCGGGCGCGAGCGGGGCCGACGCCGCTGCGGCGATCGGGCCGGGGCTCGCCAAGGCGGCGCTGGCGATCAAGGTCGACGGCTCCCTGCGTGACCTCGACGCGCCGCTCCCCGAGGGCGGGGCGGAGGTGGCGATCGTCACCGAGCGCGATCCCGAGGCGCTGGAGCTGATCCGCCACGACGCCGCCCACGTGATGGCCGAGGCGGTGACCGAGCTCTACCCCGGCGTCAAGGTGACGATCGGGCCGCCGATCGAGTCGGGCTTCTACTACGACTTCGAGTTTCCGCCCGACGTGCGGATCACCGAGGAGGACCTGCCGAAGATCGAGAAGGCGATGCGGGAGCACATCGCCGCCGACGAGCATTTCGCCCGCCGCGACGTGCCGGTGGGGGAGGCGCTCGAGATCTTCCGCGCCCAGGGCCAGGGCTTCAAGGTCGAGCTGATCGAGGACCTGGTGAAGAACGAAGGCGTCGAGACCGTCTCGCTCTACCGGAACGGGCCCTTCGAGGACCTCTGCCGCGGACCCCATGGCCCGTCCACGAAGCGGATCAAGGCGATCAAGCTGAGCTCGGTCGCGGGCGCCTACTGGCGCGGCGACGAGCATCGCGAGCAGCTCACCCGCATCTACGGCACCGCCTTCTTCTCGCAGGTGGACCTCGAGGCTCACCTCGAGCGGATCGCCGAGGCCGAAGCGCGCGACCACCGTCGCCTCGGCCCCGAGCTCGACCTCTTCATGCTCCGCCCCGAGGCGCCCGGGATGCCGTTCTGGCTCCCCAACGGCACCACGCTCCTGCACCTGATCGAAGACCAGGTCCGCGACCAGCTGCGCAAGCGCGGCTACCTCGAGATCGCGACGCCGCAGGTGCTCGACGAGGGCCTCTGGCACCGCTCCGGCCACTGGGACAACTACAAGGACGAGATGTACTTCATGCAGGACGACGAGAAGCGCTACGCGCTGCGGCCGATGAATTGTCCGGGCGCCTGCCTGGTCTACGGCTCCGACCGCCACAGCTACCGCGAGCTGCCGCTGCGGCTGGCCGAGTTCGGCCGGGTCAGCCGCAACGAGCGCGAGGGCGTCCTCCACGGCCTGCTCCGCGTCCGCGCCTTCACCCAGGACGACGCCCACGTCTACTGCACCGAGGACCAGATCACCGCCGAGGTCGCCTCGATCTGCGAGGCGATCGACGAGCTCTATGGCCGCTTCGGCTTCGAGGACGTGAAAGTCGAGCTCTCGACCCGCCCCGACAAGTCGATGGGCACCGAGGAGCAGTGGCGCAAGGCGGAGGCGGCGCTGGCCGAGGCGCTCGACTCGCAGGGCCGCGAGTACGAGCTGAACCCCGGCGACGGCGCCTTCTACGGGCCGAAGATCGACTTCCACATCACCGATGCGCTGGGCCGCTCCTGGCAGTGCGGCACCTGCCAGCTCGACTTCCAGATGCCCGAGCGCTTCGACCTCTCCTACACCGGCGCCGACGACGACGCCCACCGGCCGGTGATGATCCACCGGGCCCTGCTCGGCTCGATGGAGCGCTTCGCCGGGATCCTGATCGAGCACTACGCGGGACGCTTCCCGACCTGGCTGGCGCCGGTGCAGGCGATCGTTCTGCCGATCTCCGACCGCCACAACGAGTACGGTCGGCGCGCCCACGACGAGCTCCGCCAACTGGGCGGCGTGCGGGTCGCGATCGATGACCGCTCGGAGTCGATCGGCCGCAAGATCCGCGACGCCTCGCTCGGCCGTTATCCCTACATGCTGGTGGTCGGCGACCGCGAGCAGGAGCACGGTGGGGTGGCGGTGCGCTCCCATGCCGACGGCGACGTCGGCGAGATGAGCCTGGCCGATTTCGCCGCCCGGATCGCGCAGGAGACCGCGCAACCTTGACTGCGGGGGTCGTGACCTGTCTATACTCACCGAACTTGACTGTGGGCACCTCACATGACCGCCGCCGCTGAGCGCCCCGTGCCTGCGATCCGAAGCCTCGTCCTCTTGAAGCAACTCCACTCTCACTAGTGCCGGTCCCGCGTAGGTTCGATCGGCGCCCGCCAGAGCGCGACACGACGAGGATCAACGAGCGGATCCGCGTCCCCCAGGTGCGCCTGATCGGCGCCGACGGCGAGCAGCTCGGGATCGTCGACACCGCCGAGGCGCTGCGCCGCGCCCAGGAGGCCGACCTCGACCTGGTCGAGGTCGCGCCGAACTCGAAGCCGCCGGTGACCCGGATGCTCGACTACTCGAAGTACAAATACGAGCAGGAGCAGAAGCAGAAGGCGGCGCGCAAGCACCAGCAGCAGGTCAACATCCGCGAAATCAAGCTGCGACCGAAGATCGCCACCCACGACTACGACACCAAGAAAGGTCACGTCGAGCGCTTCCTCAAGCACGGCGACAAGGTCAAAATCACGATCATGTTCCGGGGGCGCGAGCAGGCCCATCCGGAGCGCGGCCGGGCGCTGCTGCAAAAGCTCTTCGACGACCTCGGCGGGCTGGCGACGATCGAGTCGGCGCCCCTCCAGGAAGGCCGCAACATGAGCATGCTGCTCGCGCCGAGCAAAGAGGCGCGGGTCGCCGAGGGGGCGGCGACCGTCCCCGATGCGGCCGAGGCGGACGGGACCGCGGCGGAGGGTTAGGAAGGGCTCGCGAGGGGGGCGGGGGCGCTTGAGGGACGGGGGCGTCGCCGGCCGGCGCCCGATGCCGAAAGGGACCCGGCCTTCTCGGAGGCGACCCTGGCAGGCTGTGGCCGCCTCCGAGAAGGCCGGGTCACGGGGGGAACGGCAGAGGGTCCTACGCTCCGCTGTTCCTTATGGCCCCGTGGGGGCCATAAGGAACAGCGGAGGGAGGTGTCGCAGGAGGCGTGAGGAAGACGCCGGGAAGTGCGCGGGAGACGTGAGGGAGACGTCACGGGTCCCACGCCTCCTCCACGGTCCAGGACGCGCCGGGTGAGTTCTCCACCGTATGGCGTGGAGAATTCACCCAGCGCGGGACGGGGCCCTCGAACCTCCCCATGGAGGCATACGCCCTCCCTGCTATCGTGGGGTCCTCGTCACGGGCCG
>JAFDWF010000211.1 GCA_018268575.1 Actinomycetota bacterium | reverse complement strand
CGCCGGCCAGGTCGATCGAGGCGACGGCGATGTCGATCTCCCGTTCGACGATGATCTCGGAGATCGGCATGTCGTTGACGAGCACGTCGTAGAGGCTGTGTTCGACCTTGTCAGGGTCGATGCCCTGGGACATCGTCAGGTTGCCCTGCGGGTCGAGGTCGACGCAGAGGACGCGGTGGCCGGACTCAGCGAAGGCGACCGCCAGGTTGAGCGTGGTCGTCGTCTTGGCGACGCCGCCCTTCTGGTTGGCGAAGGCGATCACGTCGGCGGTGTCGAGCGGCTCCTCGGCCTCGTCCTCCTGGGGCTTCAGGAAGTCGAGCCGGGTCGGCGCGATCAAATCGATCGCCTTCATCCGCCCGTCGCCGGACTCCTGATCGTCGTCGTGGTCGTTGATCGGCCGCTCGTCGACTTCATCCTCCACGGCCGGGACCGCGGCGTCTGCCTGCGGCGCCTCGAAGCTCTCCTCTTCAGTCCGCGACGACTCGAACCCGGCGTCCTCCGAAACCTCCTCTTCCGCGGGTGGCGCGGATGGGCGTATCTCGCCCGCAGCTTGCGAGGACGAGGTGCGCTCATCGGCGACAGGACCCGCGGGCGGGGCGCCCTCGTCGACATCGTCGTACTCGACCGAATCGTCGTACTCAGGCTCGAAATCGCCGACCGGCCGCTCGGGGACGGCCTCTTCCATCCGCTGCAGCTCTTCTTCGAGCGGATGGGTCTCCTCGGTGACGACGGGCTTCGGGTTCTTCTTCTTGCGGCTTAGAAATCCCATTGCGCGGATATTCGGATGGGACGCGCTTTTTCCTGCCGTAAGACGAAATTGCTAGGAATTGCCCGATACCCGAGCTCCTCGACAAGCGATTGGTGATCGTCACCGGCAAGGGCGGGGTCGGCAAGACGACGGTCTCGGTCGCTCTCGGCATGCGGGCGGCGGCAGAAGGCAGGCGGACGATCGTCTGCGAGGTCGCGGCGCAGGAGAACGCCTCGCGGATGTTCGAGCACACCACGGTCGGCTTCCACGAGGTCGAGCTGGAGGAGAACCTCTGGGCGATCTCGATCGACCCCGACGAGTCGATGCGCGAGTACGTCCTGTTGCAGCTGAAGGTGCGGGCGATGCGCGACATGCTCTTCCGCAGCCGCATCTTCAACTACCTCGCCGCGGCTACGCCGGGGCTGAAGGAGCTGGTGACGATCGGCAAGATCTGGGAGCTCGCCCAGCTCGACCGCAAGGTGAAGACGGGGTGCAAATACGACACGGTGATCGTCGACGCGCCCGCCACCGGCCACGGGGTCGGCTTCCTGCAGACGCCGCGCACCTTCGCCAACATCGCCCGGGTCGGGCCGATCCACTCGCAGGCCAAGACGCTCGACAGCTTCATCACCGACCACGAGAACACCGGGGTGGCGATCGTCGCCCTGCCGGAGGAGATGCCGGTCAACGAGTCGGCGGCGCTGGAGCACGACCTGGTCTCCGAGGTCGGCGTCGCCGTCGACCGCGTCTACCTCAACGGGCTCTACCCGGAGCGCTTCTCCAAAGAGGAGGCGGAACGGCTGGGCGAGCTGGCGGCAACCGAGGACGGTGCGGCGAAGGCGGCGGCGCGGGCGGCGCTCTCGGAGTGGGGGCGCGCACGATCACAACGGGCCCAGCTGGCGCGGCTGCGGCGCCGCGCCCAGGCGCCGGTGAAGACGCTGCCCTTCCTGTTCGAGCCCGACCTCGGGCCGGAGGCGGCGCGGCGGCTCTCGCGGAGGCTGACGTGAAGCTGTCGCACCCGCCGCTCGGCGAGCTCCTCGAGGGCAAGGAAGTGGTGATCTGCGCGGGCTCCGGCGGGGTCGGCAAGACGACCACCTCGGCGGCGATCGCGGCGGGCCTGGCGGCGCGCGGCCTCAAGGTCTGCGTGCTGACGATCGATCCGGCGAAGCGGCTCGCCGACTCGCTCGGCCTGGAGGAGCTCGGCAACGACGCCCGCCGCGTCGACCCGGCGCTCTTCAAGGCGCAGGGGATCGAGATGGAGGGTGAGCTGTGGGCGATGATGCTCGACCCGAAGGCGACCTTCGACGAGCTGATCGCGCGCCAGGCGCCGGACGAGGAGTCGCGCGACCGCGTCCTCGAAAACCCGATCTACCAGCAGATCTCGGGCGCGCTGGCGGGCTCGCAGGAGTACATGGCGATGGAGAAGCTGTTCGAGCTCCACACTGAAGGCGACTTCGACATGCTCGTCCTCGACACGCCGCCGAGCCGCAACGCGCTCGACTTCCTCGAGGCGCCGCGACGGCTGACCCAGTTCATCGAAGGCAAATCGCTGAAGGTCTTCATGAAGCCGACCGGCTTCGCGGCGAAGGTGGCGGGGCGCGGGGCGACGGTGGCGCTGAGCGTGATGAAGCGGATCGTCGGCTTCGACCTGATCGCCGACCTGGCCGAGTTCTTCAACGCCTTCAGCGGCATGGTCGACGGCTTCCAGGCGCGCGCCAAGCGGGTCAACAAGCTGCTCGCCGCGCCGAGCACCTGCTTCCTCGTCGTCTGTGGGCCGCAGGGCGAGCCGATCGACGAGGCCGTCTACTTCCACCGCAAGCTGGTCGAGGCGAAACTGCCCTTCGGCGGCGTGATCGTCAACAAGGTCCACTACCCGGCCGAGAAGCTGCGCGGTGAGGCCGGGGACCTGCCCGCGACGCTGGCCGAGAAGCTGGGCGACGAGGACCTGGCCCAGCGGGTGGCGGCGAACTTCTCCGACTACCAGGCCCTGGCCGAGCGCGACGCCCGCAACATCGAGCACCTGGCGCGGGAGATGCGGGCGACCGGCGTGATCCGCGTCCCCTACCTTGACGAAGACGTGCACGATCTGGCCGGCCTGGCACAGATCAACAGGTACTTGTTCGCGACCGGCGAGGAGCGCGTCGCGATGGCCGCGGGCCGCGCCTGACGAGCTGCGACCGGCGCATCTCGGCGTCCTCGGTCGCTCGCGTGCAGAGCACGCCACGCTCCCTGCGTCCTTGACCTGCTTGGTCGCAGCTCGTCAGGAGGCGTCGCTGCGGCCGAAGTGGGTGAACTCGAGGTGGGAGACCTCCCAGTCGGAGTCCGGGACCGGGAAGAGGTGACGCACGCGGGGGGTGTCGATCCGCTCGCGGTGCTGCAGGTCGCGCTCTTCGGCGGCGGGCCACTCGAGTGAGTGCCCGCGCTCCTCGTCGACCTCGTCGAGCCAGTGGGTCGCGGTGACCTTGATCTCGCCGGGGGCGGGGATCGGCTCGAGGATGCGGGTGTCGGCGTGGTCGTCCTCGTCGTCGAAGCCTTGGTCGTCTTCGGCAGGGTCCTCGTCCACCCGCGACGGAATCAGGTCGTGATCGCGGTCGGACGAGGACGGCGTTTGATCAACCGGCATGTCCTCCGCCTCGCCTCCGGGCATGCCGGGCAAAGCCTCGGGCGACTCGGCGACGCGCACGACGCGGAATTCTTCGGCTGACGGCTCCCCGTACATCTGGACCTCCTCCTCGACTTCAACCTCGTCGTCTTCGACGGCGAAGACGGTGATCTCCGCGTCGCCGGCTTCGAGGCCGGTCGTGATCAGGGTCTCGTCCGCGGTCGTGCTCAAGTCGGTGCCGAGCTCGCCGAGGGCCGCCTGGCGCAGGAGGCGACGGACGCCGTCCTCGATCCAGGTCGCCAGCTCGATCGCCCGGTCCAGGGTGCGGCCGTTCATCAGCGCGCGCTCCAGCTCGAGCACCTCCTCGCAGCGTTCGCGGGCCTCGATCCGGTCGAAGCTCTCGTCGGCGATCAGGGCCGAGGCGCGCAGCGGCAGCGAGGCGCCGACCGGGCCGTGGCCCTCGAGCACCGCGCGCAGCGCCAGCAGGTGGTCGGAGAGGCCTTCCATCGCGCTCTCGCGCTCGCAGCCCATCTCGAAGCGGCCGACCGCCCAGGTGAGGGCGCTGTCGGGGTCGGGGCGCTGCTCCAGCTGGGCGGCGAAGTCGGCGAGCTCGGCGCCCTCTTCTTCGGAGAGGCGGTAGCCGCCCGGGCGCGCCTGCGGCGCCCCGGTGGTGACCCGGCGCCAGGTGTCCTCGCCGGTCGGGGCGAAGGCGAACGGCCCGAGGCCGATGCCGCCGACCTTGAACATCCGCATCACGCTGATCAGCTCGCGCAGCTGGTGCAGGGCTTCTTCGGCCCCTTCGCCGGGATGCTGCTCGGCGACGGCGAGGAACTGCGGCTCCCACGCGGCGCGGCCCATGCCCTCGCTGCGCATCGCCTCGATCGGCGCCGTGATCGAGTCGGCGCGGACGATCCGCACCCCGTTCGGCAGCTGCAGCCGGTTCATCGACATCCGCAGCCCGACGATCGGGACCATCAGGACATCGGCGTCGTCGGCGCTGCGCGCTTCCGCGTCCAAGGTCGCAATCTGTTCCTCGAGCCGCGCCCGATCAAGGGCGAACCCGCTGCTTCCCTCCCAAAGTCCGACGAAGAAGACCTCCAGCATCCGCTCGGCGCGGGTACCCGGTTCGGCGGGCACCACCTCGCCGCGGCTCTCCAGGTAGGTGGCGGCGACCCCGGCCTCGACCACGGCCTCGCGGGCGGCGTTCCAGCCCGGCAGCGCGTGCAGCTCGGCGGTCCGCTCGGCCACGTAACGGCCAGTCTGCGGGACGTAGCTGTAGAAGGGCGAGTCCTCGGCGGTGTCGGTGGCGACGTCGAAGGGGATCTGCTCCCCTTCGGCCACCATCGCGTTGAAGCGGGTCGCCGCCTCGGTGGAGAGGCGGCGCAGGGATTCGTTCAGCAGAAAGTCGCGCACGTCGGCGAGCTTCCTCCCGCCCGACCGGGCTCCTGCGCTTGCACGACCGATTGCAGGAGGGACCCACCGGGCACCCGCCCGCGGGCGGAGCACCGCTTCAGATCAACCGGTGACCAGGCGGTGGCTCGGCTCGACCGACTCGTCCTGGAGCCAGCGAGTGCCGTAGGCGCGCATGTCGTCGATCAGCGGCGCCAGCGCCTCGCCTTTGGCGGTGAGGGCGTAGTCGACCCGCGGCGGCACCTCGGGATAGGTGTGCCGCTCGACGATCCCCTCGTCCTCGAGCGCCCGCAGCCGTAGCGACAGCGTCCGTGGGCTGATCCCCTCCAGCGAGCGTTCGAGCTCACAGAACCGGCGGTTTCCTTCGGCCAGGTCCCGGATCACCAAGAGGGTCCACTTTCCGCAGACGACCTCTGCGGTCCTACAGACGGGGCATTCTGAGTTGCTTACGGCGCTCATGAGAAGAATCGATGATGACTTCGCTTCAGAAAGTGTAGCCATGTGGCTTCATCTACTGAAGCTTTGGGGCCCGGAGCGGCCTACCTAACTTCGGGGAACATTCGCCGAAATCGGGGCAGGTAGCGCCGCGCGACGTCTCAAGGGCCGGCCGAAGGTGCCGATGGCACTAGTCATGCTCACGCGCGCGCGTAAGGCGCCGTCCGGCGAGGACGGCTTCATCATCATCGAGGTCCTGGTCAGCGCCCTGATCCTGGCGATCGTCGCCGGCGCAGTCCTGACCTTGATCACCGCAACGACCCGGTCGGCGGCGTCGGAGCGCAGCCACGCCACGGCCTACGGCCTCGCCCAGGAAGACCAGGCGCAGCTGCGGACGCTGCGGATCTCCAGCCTCAACCACCTGAAGAAAACCCGCGAAGAAACGATCGGCGGCACCACCTTCACGATCGAATCCACCGGCCTCTTCGTCAACGCCAAGACCGGCACGGCGTCCTGCACCGAACAGAACTCGAGCGCCGACTACGTCGAGATCACCTCGACCGTCTCCTCCCCTACGCTTTTGCACCCGGTTTCACTGCAGAGCATCGTCGCCCCTTCGTCCGGGTCGCTCGACCCGACCCACGGGACGCTCTCCTTCCTGATCACCAACGCCCGGGGGGAAGGTGTGTCCGGCGTCTCGGTGACCGGATCGGGCGCGAGCAACTTCAGCGGCTCGAGTGAAGCGAGCGGCTGCGCGATCTTCGCCGACCTGCCTTCCGGCAACTACAAGGTCACCGCCACCGGCAACGGGCTGATCACCCCGGAAGCGAGCAGCACCTACGTCAAAGAACAGGTCGGCGCGCCCTCAGGTGGCACCCAGCAGGTCGTGATCCACTTCGACAAGGCCGGCACCATCGCCCCCAGCTTCGTCTACAAGGACCCGACCACCGGCAACCTGCTGCCGGCACCGGTCGATTCGATGGAGCTGTTCGACAGCGAAAACGAAGCCAAGACGATCACCTTCGGCACCCCGATGACCGTGCCGCGCGCGGCGAAACTCGAAGACAAGATCGCCTACCCGTTCAAGACGGCCTACGCGGTCTACGCCGGATCCTGCACCTCCAACAACCCCGATCCGGAAAGCAAGAAGATCAACGAAGCGGCGATCGGCAGTGCGGCCGTGACGCCAGGCGGCATCTCGTCGCCGACGATCCAGCTCCCGGCCTTGAACCTCGTGGTCAAGAACAGCAGCGGCAGCCCGGTCGAAGGGGCGACCGTATTCGTCACCGATACCTCTTGCAAGTACAACAGCTCGAGCGTCAAACGGGAATACACCACCAACGAAACGGGCCACATAGTCAACAGCAGCAGCGAACTCAAGACCAGGACCGAAGCGGTTGGCCTCCCATTCGGCACCTACAACATCTGTGCCCTGTGGCTGAAGAAGAACGGCACGCTGACCGAAACCCGCAAGGCGGAAGCCAACAGTGTAGCGGTCAACAACCTGACCACGGCGGTGAGCAAGTCCTTGACGTTCCCCTCCGGGACGACCACCACGTGCCCATGATCACACCCTCCATCAGTGACGAGCGCGGCACCACGATGGTCGAACTCCTGGTCGGCATGGCGATGGGGATGGTCGTCCTGGTCGGGCTGACGATGATGATCATCGTCGTCCTCCATGGCACCGCGCGGGTGGATGCGCGGGTCGAAGCCACCGACAACGCCAGGGTCGCGGTGACGCGGATCACGGAAGAGCTCCATTCGGCCTGTACCGCCCCTCAGATTGCGCCAGTCCGAGCGGGAAGCACCAACACCGAACTGATCTTCTGGCACGCCGCCGCAGGCGAAGCAGAACAAGTTCAGCCGCATCCCGTGAAGTCGAAGATCGCCTACAGCGAAGGGGCCAGGACCCTCACCCAGACCGACTACGCGCTGGTCGGCGGCACCAACCCGACCTGGACCTTCGAAGGCGAAGGAGGGAACACCGGCGTCGGATCGACGCGCACGCTGCTGACCAATGTCGCGCCGGTGAACGGCTCCGTCTTCGAATACGAAATGTACGAAAAGGGAAGCCTGAAACCGCTCGTCAAGTCCGGCCTGAGCGTGGCTGAAGCCGCGGAGACCATCGTGGTCAAGGTCGCCCTGACGGCGAGCCCCAGATCGACTCCTGTCAAGGATGCCGGGTCGAGCGCCACCGTCTCCGACAAGGCCACGCTGCGCCTCACCCCACCGTCGTTCAACGAAGGGGCAACCGCTCTGCCATGCCAATAAGAGCCAAGGACGAGAGCGGCTTCACGTTGATCATGACGGTGATCGGGATCACCCTGGTCGCCTTGCTTGCAGCCGTCGCAGTGACGGCCGTGACCGGCAGCGCCCAGGTAACCGGTCGAGACATCCAACGCAAGCAGGCCTACGAGGCCGCGATCGCCGGAATCAACGAATACAGCTACCACCTACACGCCAACAGCGCCTACTGGTCGAAATGCACGGAAGCCGCGGCGAGCGGCGAACCATCGGCCTTGAACCAGGTGGGCTCGACCGCGAACCGGCGCCCCGTCCCGGGCGGCAGCGGCGCCACCTATGCGCTCGAACTGATCCCCGCCACCGGCCATGAAAAATGCGTGCCGACCACCCTTGAAACGGCAACCTCGAGCATGCTCGAGGGACTCGAACCGATGCGGGGGACGTTTCGCGTTCGTGCCACCGGGTTCTCCGGCAAGGCGAAGGTCTCGGTGATCGCGACGTTCAAGCCCGCCAGCTTCCTCGACTACGTCTACTTCACCCAGCTGGAGACCTCCGACCCAGTCACCTACGCGAACGAAGAACTGCGCAACGCGGCCCAGCGACAGTGCACCAAGACGATCTACGAAGGCCGCTACACGACCCCGCTCGAGAACGCAAGCGGCCAGTTCCTGAATTGGGAAGGGAAGGTGACCACGAGCGAATCCAACGCGGAATTCTGCGATGTCATCTCGTTCGTCGGTGCCGACAACATCAAGGGCCCGATGCACACCAACGACGCCTTCGTCTTCTGCGGTAGCCCGACGCTGGGCAGCGAAGCAAGCGATTCGATCGAGGTCAGCTACCCGAAAGAACCGGGCTGGTTCCAGACCAAGATGCTGCCGCGCGAAGGTTACGGCTGCTCGGGAAGCAACGCCAACGTCAAGGGCACCTGGCGGGTCAACTCCCCCGCCCTGATCCCGCCGGAAACCAACTCCGAACTCGCGACGATCGCCGAAGAACGGTTTCGCTTCAAAGGCGAAGTCAGCATCTGCCTCGAAGGATCGACGATGAAGGTCGGACGGGGAAAATCCTGCACCGAATCATCGCTCTACTCGGGCGCGTTCCCGGTGAACGGAGTGATCTACGACTCCAACGAAAACAACGAATGCAAAACCGAATACTCACCGTTCAACGTGGCCTACGAAACGACCGGCGTCAATACCTGCGGCAACGTCAACATCGTCAAAGGCGAATATGCGAAGCCGCTGACGATCGCGGCGGCAAACAACGTGCTGATCATGTCGAACGTGAAAAAGACGACCGAAGAAGGCATGCTCGGCCTGATCGCGACCAACTTCATCCGCATCTACCACCCTGTGAAGCTTCACCCCGAAGAATGTCTTTTGCTGCTCTGCCACGAAAACACGTCGATCACCGGGTGCTATGGAAACGCCAGTGGGTCGATGGAAAACCCGACGATCGAAGCGGCACTGCTGGCGCTCCAACACTCGGTGATCGTCGACAACTACAGGTGCGGTGCGCAGCTGGGGACCCTGACGATCAAGGGCGCGCTCGCGCAGAAGTTCCGCGGCGCGGTCGGCACGACGGGCAACAGCGGCTACGTGAAGAACTACGAATACGACAAGCGCCTCAAAACCACCGAGCCGCCGAGCTTCATCGAGCCGGTCAAGTCGGACTGGGTGATCGGGCGCGAGACGGTCGAATGAGGGACCGGCGCCCGGCCCACAAGTTCGCGTGCAGACCGCGGACGGGTGTCGTCCATTTCTTGGTAGCCAGTCCCCGGCTGGCCCTCCGCAGACCCCTAATTTCTGGGTAAAACACTGTTGCTCCGGCGCGTTTCAGCCGATGTATAGGGGTCGCGGAAACCCGCTTCGCATCCCCTCAGATGAGCTCCATCCTGACCAAGCCGATCAGCCTGCCGCGCCCGCGCCGGCCCGAACTGCGGCGCCCTGAACTTCGCCGCCGCGGGGGCGGCCGGCCGACCCTCGGCGGGCCCGAGCTGTCGCTACCGAGCTTCGGCCGCAAGAAGAGCTCGGACGGCATCGTCGTCGGCCTCGAGATCGAGGCGGGCAGCGTCGCCGCGGTCGAAGCGCGGCTCGACGACGGCGCCCCGCGGGTGGTCGCGGCCGGCGTCCAGCCGCTGGTGCCGGAGGCTTTCCGCGACGGCGAGGTGGCCGAGCCCGACGCGCTCGCCGCGGCCCTTCGCGCGCTTTTCGCCGAGCATCGCCTCAACCACAGGGTGCGCCTCGGGATCGCCAACCAGCGCCTCGTCGTGCGGACGCTGCGGCTGCCGGCGATCGAGAGCCCGGCCGAGCTCGACGCGGCCGTCCGCTTCAGCGCCCAGGAGCAGATCGCGATGCCGCTCGAGGAAGCGGTGATCGAGCACCGCGTCGTCGGCGGCGTGCCGGCGAGCGCCGACGGACCGGCGCAGATCGACGTGATGGTCGTCGCCGCCCGCCGCGAGATGATCCTCGCCTCGCTCGCGCCGCTGCGCGACGCCGGCCTCGAACCGGTCGGGGTCGACCTCTCCGCCTTCGGGATGATCCGCATCCTCGCCGACGGCGACGGCGCTACCGGGGCGCCGACGGACGGGAGCCTCCCGGCGAGCCGCGCCGCGATCCTCTACTGCAACGTCGGCGACGCCACCAACCTCGCGGTCGCGCGCGGCCGCTCCTGCCTTTTCACCAGGGTCTCGCCCGTCGGCCTCGAGGACATCGCCGGCGGCCTCGCCTCGGGCACCGGCCTCAGCCCCGAACACGCCGGGATGTGGCTGAGCCACGTCGGCCTCGGCCGCCCGGTCGCGGAGATCGAAGGCGACCCGGCGACGGTGACCCGGACCCGGGCGGCGCTCGAGCACGGCGCCGCCTCGCTGGTCGACGAGCTGCGCCTCTCGCTCGACTTCTACGGCGCCCAGGAGGCGGCAGTGGCGGTCGAGCAGGTCATCCTCTGCGGCCCCGGCAGCGCGATCCCCGGCCTCGCCGAGGAGATGGAGGCCCAGATCGGGTTGCCGATCGCGGTCGGCCGTCCCCAGGCCCTTGTCGGCTACGACGCCGCCACCGCGGCGCGCCTCACCCTGCCCCTCGGAATCGCCCTCGACGCCTGATGCGCCCGGTCAACCTGATCCCACCCGAGGAGCGTCCCGGAGGCCGCAAGCCGATGCGGTCGGGACCGCTCGCCTACATCGTCATCGGGGCGCTCGCCGCGGCCGTGATCGCGATCACCGCGCTGGTGGTGACCGAAAACGAGGTCGCCGAAAGCAAGGCGGAAGTGGCGCAGTTGCAGCAAGAACAGGCGCGCATCACGGCGAAGGCACAGGCGCTCTCCGCCTATACCCAGTTCGCCAATGTGCGCGAACAGCGGCTGGCGACGGTGACGAGCCTCGCCGACAGCCGCTTCGACTGGCCGCGGGTCCTGCACGAACTCGCGCTCGTCATGCCGACGGACGTACAGCTGACCAGCCTCTCCGGCAGCGCCGCGCCCGGCGCCGGCGGCGGTGGCGCCGGAATCGGCATGCGCGCGCAGATCGCCGGCCCGGCCCTGGAAATGGTCGGCTGCGCCTCCGGCCAGCCCGCGGTCGCCGACTTCATCGAGGCCGTCAAGACGATCGACGGGGTGACCCGAGTCGGGGTCCCGACGTCGACGATGAGCGGCGAAGGGGGCGGCAACGCCACCACCGCCGGGACCTGCGGGAACGGGCGGTCGGCCCAGTTCCAGCTGATCGCCGCGTTCGACGCGGCGCCGGTGCCCCCGGCCGAAACCGGTGAAGAAGTCGCCCCCGAAGCGACGACCACGGCAAGCACCGAAAACAGCTCGGAAAGCAGCACCGAAACGACCTCCAGCGAATCCTCCTCGACCGAAACGTCGTCCAGTGGCGAATCGTCGAGCGGCGAAGGCGGAGCGGAGTGATGAAGTCCTCGACCCGCCCGATCGTCGGGATCCTGCTCGTCGTCGTCGCGGCGATCGCCTTCTGGACGCTCGCCCTGAGCCCCCAGCGCAACGAAGCCGAAAAGCTCGAAGCGCAGATCGAAACGCTGAACGCGAGCGTCGAATCGGCGCGCAGCGAACTCGCCCAGGCGAGCGCCGCGCGACGCGCCTTCCCGGCCGCCTACCACCAGCTGGTCGAGCTCGGCCAGGCGGTCCCGGCGACCGACGAAACCCCCTCCCTCTTCGTCGAACTCGAAACCCTCGCGATCGCCTCCGGGGTGTCCTTCGAAGGCATCCAGCTCGAAGGGGAAGGGGGAGGCGAAGCGGCGCCCGAAGCGACGAGCGAAGCGACCTCGACCGAAGCCACCGAAGGTGGCTCCGCGACCGGCACCGAAGCCGCGGCCGAAGTCACGCCGGCGACCGAGGTCGAAGCCTCGCTGCTGCCGCTCGGCGCCTCGATCGGCACCGCCGGGCTCGCCGTGATGCCCTACACGCTGAGCTTCAAAGGCGAATTCTTCGGCATCGCCAGGTTCATCAGCAAGGTCGACGACCTGGTCGAATCGAGCAAGGCGAAGATGGCGATCGACGGGCGCCTGATCACGATCAGCGGCTTCTCGCTCACGGCCGGAGGATCGGAAGGCGAAGAAAGCGGCAGCAGCGGTGGCGCGACCGAGCTACAGGCCTCCTTCACTGTCACCACCTACCTGACCCCGCCCGGCCAGGGGGTCACCGCCGGGGCGACCCCGAGCGCGCCCGCCGAACCCTCGACCCAGACGGTGGCGGCGAAATGAACTGGATGAAGAAAGGACCGGAGCTGAAGCTCTCCGAGCTGAAGGTGCCGGACTTCCTCTACGACCTCTTCCATGACCTGAAGGAACGCCACCTGCTGCCGCTGGTGGCGCTCTTGATCGTGGCGATGATCGGCGCGCCGATCTACTTCAAGAGCTCGACCAAGTCCGAACCGGAAGCGGCGCCGTCTCAGGGGGGCACGACGGCGACCGCGTCCGCGACGGCCGCGAACGGCGAAACGCTGGTCGTCGCCCGCTCGGAGCCCGGCCTGCGGGATTACCGCCGGCGGCTGAAGAAATACACCGCCCTCGACCCGTTCGGGCAGCGCGGCGGCGAAGAAGCGAGCGCCGCCACCGCGGAAGCGTCGGCGAGCGAAGGTTCGACGGCCAGCGTCGCTCCGCCGGAAGCGACCGTAGTCGGCGAAGAAGCCGGCGCCGTCGCGGAAGCGCCGGTGGAATCGAGCCCCTACGAATCGGGATCGTTCGAATCGAGCCCGGTGGAATCGGGCTCGACCGGCGGCGGCAAGACCCGCACCCGCTACGCCGCCGCCTCGATCGACGTGCGGATCGTCAGCGTCCCGCCCCACTCCGAAGAAGCCAAGGAAGAGAAGCAGGCAAAGCGGGCAAAGCCCCAGGCGCAGGTCCGCCGCAACCTGCCCGAACTGACGATGCTGCCCGCCCGCAAGACGCCGGCGGCGATCTTCATGGGCCTCAGCAACGACGGCAAGAAGGCGCTCTTCCTCGTCTCCTCCGACGTCGTCTCGATCTTCGGCGAAGGCAAGTGCGTGATCGGCTCACGGACCTGCCAACTACTCGCCCTCGAACCGAACCTACCCGAGACCTTCGTCTACGGCCCCCAGGAACGCACCTACCGGATCGAGCTGCTGAAGATCGACAAGACCTACGCCGCAAAGCCCCGCCGCGCCACCCTCGGCGCCATCAAGCGCAAGCACGGCGGCGCCGAAGGCGGTTCGGGCGAAGGCGGCGGCGCGGGGAACGAAGGCAAAGAACCGGTCGAACGCGGCGAAAGCGGCTGACGGTCGATCCCACGGGCGCTCCGGGGGGACGCAAAGGGACCGGCAAGGGACCCGGCCTTTCCGGAGGCGGCCCTGGCAGGCTGTGGCCGCCTCCGGAAAGGCCGGGTCATGAGGGGAGCGCAAAGGGTCCGGGCGGACGGCGGAGATCGTGGAGGAAGGCGCGCCGGGGACCACGGACGTGACAGAGACACCGGGAACGTCGCGGGTGACGTGAGGGAGAGGTCGCGAAGTCGACGATTCCTCCACGGCCACCCTCGTGCGTTCGCAGTTCCCCACACTGGTTGTGGGGAACTGCGAACGCACCGTGGGGGCCCCCGCAAACGTGTCGTCTCTCTGACGAACCCCCCGCGAACGTGCCGTCCCTGTGACGGGACCCCCCGCAAAGGGTCCCGTCCCGGGCGTCTCGGAGGCGGCCACAGCCTGCCCGGGTCGCCTCCGAGACGCCCGGGACGCCGGGGCTCCGATCGGTCCGGCCCGGACCCCTCGCGACCCTTGCGACAGAAGCGACGGGGCCTCTCTCAGCCGAGGTAGAGGTCGACCAGGTGGTGGCCCGCCAGGAGGCCGACGATGCCGCCAAGGGCGAGGAAGGGGCCGAAGGGGATCGTCATCTTGCGGGCTTCGGTGCCGCGGGAGGCGATCAGGGCGAGGCCGACGATGCTGCCCGCGAGGAGTCCGGCGAGGATCGCGGGGGCGACGGCGCGGCCGAGGAAGAGGCCCATCGTCGCCACCAGCTTGGCGTCGCCGAGGCCCATGCCGCGAGGGGCGGCGAGGACGACGAGGAAGAAGAGCCCGCCCCCGGCGGCGGCGGCGATCAGCCGCTCGGGGACGCCGCCGGGATCGGTGGGGACCGCGATCGCGAGGCAGATCACGGCTCCGGCGATCAGGGCCTTGTTGGGGATGATCCGCCGCTCCAGGTCGGTCAGCGTGATCACCGCCAGCATCGCGACGAAGACCAGGCCGATGATCGCCTCGGCGGCGTCGTGGCGGTAGACGATCACCGTCGCCGCGTAGAGGGCGCCGACGGTGAGCTCGGTGAGCGGGTAGCGCGGCGAGATCGGTGCCCCGCAGCAGCGCGCCTTGCCGCGCAGGAGCAGCCAGGAGACCACCGGAACGTTGTCACGCGCCCCGATCTGCGCGCCGCAGCGGGGGCACTGCGAGCGCTCGAGCCCGATCGCCATACCTCGCGGCAGCCGATAGGCCACGGCGGTCGCGAAGCTGCCGACGGCCAGGCCCGCCAGGAACGCGATGATCGCCACGCCTACCACGGCGGGAGTTCTACCCCAGGCCTCGGCCGCCGCCCGGACTCAGGCCGGAGGGACGACGCGGAAACGGCGCTTGACCGGGTGGCGTTCGACGTTGCCCGCCAGATCGGTGGCGCGAATCTGGACCACGTGATTGCCCAGCTTCAGGTGCTTGACGTGGAAGGGCGAGGCACACGGCTTCCACTTGCCCTTGTCCACTTTGCAGACGAAGGTCGTGCCGGGCGGGTCCGAGGTGATGTCCTTGAAGCGGAAGACGGCGCTGCGCTTGCGGGTCTTCACACCGGGGCCCATCGTGACCCTGGTGTGGGGGGCGGTCGAGTCCTCGGTGTAGGTGACGGGCGCGGAGCAGCCCGAGTGCTGGGCGCCGATCGCGACCGCCGAGAAGGTGGTTTCGGCGTTCGGCGCGACCGTGACCTGGAAGCCGCTGGAAAGCTGCGCCGGGGTGCCGTTTGCGATCGGCGTGCCGCTGCAGTTGGCGCTGCCGTAGACGGCCACCGAACTCGCACCGGGGGCGCTGCCGAGGACCGACGGGGTCATGTCGTTGGCGCGGGCGCCGGGCTGGGTGTGGATGCGAGGGGCGCCGGGCTTCCCACCCGCCGGCGCGCCGGGGCCGACCGTACCGCCGGAGGAGCTCCCACCGGTCCCCTGCCCGCCGCCGCCTTCCGAACCACCACCGGACGACCCTCCCACCGCGACGTTGCCCTCCCAGTAGATCAGCGGGTTGGAGCACCCCGAGGGTTCCGTCGGATGAGCCGGGTCGACCTGGACGGCCGAGAAGGTGGTCGAGGAATCCGCGGTAACGGTGAGCGGGATGCCGGTTTCCTCGAAGGTCACCGCGGTGCCCGTCGCCACCGGGGAGCCGGGGCAGCCGGCTCCGTTGAAGACCTGAATTTCGAACCCAGGGTTTTTGGTCCCGTGTTCGACTTTCCTGGTGCCGGCCCCACCGAGCGAGCGCACCGCGAACGGGAAGGACTCGATCACGATGATGTCTTCCGGTTCGGCTTCGCCGAGGATCGTCGGCGCAAGTGAGTTGGCGGGTTCCCTCCCCGAGGAGGATGGGTTCGTGGTAACCAAGCGGGGCACGTCCGGCGGAGCCGCCGATGCGCTACCGGTGGCAATGAGGAACATCGTTACTACACATGCCAAAAGGCGAGCCACCGGGGCCCGCCTCTTGGCAATGCGTACTTTGGTCATGCCCTTAGGCGAGGATCAGACTTAACCTTTTTCCCAGTTGCCTACGCCTTCGGTATTGACTTCTGAACAACCGCCAGCGTTGCCACCTTTCGCTTCGCAAGGGAAACTCATCTTCCCTGCTTCATTTTTAATTTTGAAAACGTTTCCGGTCGAGGAGATCGATTCGATCGTGTATTTGCTGGTCCCGAGGCCGGAAAGGGCGATTCCTTCTTCCACGCCATGCGGATGTTCACCAGTGGTGACTGCCCCGGCACCGGCCTTAATAGTCGGCTCAATTTTTTCGAGCTTTGCGACGGTGGCCGCTTCGTAAGAACCGCCGTTTTCAGTGGCGAACGTCTCAATCGCCACCTGAGCCGAGTGAGCGTTCTCCTTGGCCTTCGCGTCGCCGGCCTTCGTCCTCTGGTTGAAGAACGACGGTAGGGCGATTGCGGCAAGGATGCCGATGATCAGCATGACGACGAGGAGCTCGATCAGGGTGAAACCTGCCTCGCTGTCGCCACTGAGTCGGGCACCAAGTCGCGCCCGGAGATTCTGGAGAAACATATAGGTACCTCCTATGTGCTACCTATCGTTTTGCCAGGCCCCGTCGCGTGATGCCACGGTGTCGTATGCCTCTTGCACCAAGGCACTGGCTGATTCTTTTACCGGGTGGTCATCGACAAGTTGAGCCCACCTTTAGAGCCGATACTTGGCCAGATAAGGCGGCGACTTTTGTCTAGCAGTCACACCTAAAATCGATGAAATATGGACGGAAGGACGGAATGGAGGACGGTTCTCCGATGCAGAGGAGAACAGACGTCCAGACAGTCCGAGACTCAGCGGATGTGTTCGTAGATCGAAAACATCGGCAGGTACATCGAGATCACGATGAACCCCACCATGCCACCGACGACGACGATCATGATCGGCTCAAGCAGCGAGGTGAGGGCTTTCACCTTGGCGTCGACCTCGGCCTCGTAGAAGTCCGCGACTTTGCTCAACATTTCGTCGAGCTGGCCGGTTTCCTCACCGACGGCGATCATGTGCCCGACCATCGGCGGGAAGATGTCGTTATCGGCAATCGGGGCCGCGATCGAGCCGCCGCGCTTCACCGACGCGTAAACATCGTCCATCGCTTCCTCGACGACGATATTCCCGGCCGTCTCGCCGGTCAGCTTGATCGCCTGCAGCATCGGAACGCCCGAAGAGACAGCGCCAGCGAAGGTCCGCGACCAACGCGCCAGCGCCACCTTCTGCACCACGTCGCCGATTTTCGCCGGCAGCTTCAGCGCGAAGCGATCCCACGCCCGATGCCCTGCTTCGGTCTTCTTCCACTTGAAGAAGAGAAAAATCGATACAGCCAGACCGGGGATGATCAAGAACCAGTAGCCGGTGAGCGCATTTGAAAGGCTCACGCAGAACTGCGTCGGCGCCGGCAGGCCGGCGGCTTCTTCAGGGTGTTCTTCGGCGAGTTCTTCGAAGATCTTGGCGAAGGTCGGGATCACAAAGGCGACGATCGCGACCAGGACCACGGTGGCGAAGCCGAAGATCAGCGTCGGGTACATCAGCGCCGATTTGACCTCCCGGCGGAGTTTGTCGCTCTTCTCCACCTGGTAAGCGATCCTGTCCATCGCCTCGTCGAGCCGCCCCGACTGCTCTCCCGAGCGAACCATGGCCCGATAGAGGCGGTCGAACGTCCGCGGGTGGCGGGCCATCGCCTGCTCCAGTGAGCTCCCCGCCTCGACGTCGGCACGGAGGCTCCCGGCCGCCTTTTTGATCTCTTCGTCGTTGGTCTGATCCTCGAGCGTCTGCAGCGTGCGCAGCATCGGCATGCCCGATGCGTTCAGCGTTGCGAACTGGCGCGAGAAGATCGCCAGCTCGCGCATGTCGATGCCGCGCCAGCGCTTGAAGAAATCCTCGATGTTGACTGCTTTGCTCTTCTCGCTGACGTCGAGGACGATTAGCCCGCGCTGGCGCAGCAACTCGCTCACCGCCGACTTGGATTCGGCCTGCATCTCCCCGCTCGAGGTGAGCCCGGCGAGGTCCATCGCCTTGAACTCGAAGGTCGTCGCACTCATCCCGGAACACCCGCAGGCGCTGCGACGCCCGCCACCGCCGGCGCCCCACCCAACAACCGGCTGAGCTCCTCCGGCACGCTCGCCCGCTGTTCGGCCAGCGAGCGGCCGATCTTCCCCGCCCGCACCAGACGCACCAGGTCGGCGTCCATCGTCTGCATCCCGGTCGCCCCCGAGGTCTGCAGGGCCGCGTAGATCTGGTGCGTCTTGCCCTCGCGGATCAGGTTGCGGATCGCCGGCGTCGGGATCAGCACCTCGCAGGCGACCACGCGGCCGCGCCCGTCGCTGGTCGGCAGCAGCTGCTGGGTGACGATCCCCTGCAGCGCGATCGAGAGCTGGGTGCGCACCTGGGCCTGCTGCTCGGGCGGGAAGACGTCGATCACCCGGTCGACGGTCTGCGCGGTCGACTGGGTGTGGAGGGTGGCGAAGACGAGGTGGCCGGTCTCGGCCGCGGTCAGGGCAGTCGAGACCGTCTCCAGGTCGCGCATCTCCCCGACCAGGATCACGTCGGGGTCCTGGCGCAGCGCCGCGCGGAGCCCGCGGGCGAAGTCGGGGGTGTCGGAGCCGACCTCGCGCTGGTTGACGATCGAGCGTTTGTGATGGTGCAGGAACTCGATCGGGTCCTCGATCGTCAGGATGTGGTCCTCGCGCTCGAGGTTGATCGCGTCGATCATCGCCGCCAGCGTGGTCGACTTGCCCGAGCCGGTCGGCCCGGTGACGAGGACGAAGCCGCGCGGTTTGGCGGTCAGCTCGCGCAGCACCGCCGGCACCCCGAGCGACTCCAGCGCCGGCACCTCGTGCGGGATCAGGCGAAAGGCCGCGCTGACCGCGCCGCGCTGGAAGAAGCAGTTGACGCGGAAGCGGGCGACGCGGGGGATCGCGTAGGCGAAGTCGAGCTGCTGGTCGTTCTCGAAGCGCTTGCGCTGGTCGTCGTTGAGGATCCCGTAGACGACCTCGCGGGTCTGCTGCGTGTTCAGCACCGGGAAGCCCTCCATCGGCCGGATCCGCCCCTTGTCGCGGATCGCGGGCGGCACGCCGGGGGTGATGTGGACGTCGGAGGCGCGCGTCTCGACCATCTGGCGGAGCACCTCGGAGAAGTCGAATTCAGGCGGTGACACGGAGCACCTCCTCGAGGCTGGTGACGCCCGCCCGCACCTTGGAGACGCCATCCTCGCGCAGGGTGAGCATCCCCTCTTCCTCGGCGACGGCGGCGATTTCGGGCTCGGCGGCACGCTGGATCGTCAGTTCTTTCAGCCTCTCGCTCATCGACATCGCCGAGTAGACGCCGACCCGCCCGCGGTAGCCGCTGCCGTTGCAGCGCGGGCAGCCGACCGGCTCGTAGCCTTCGAGCTCGGCCCCCGCCTGGACGCCCGCGCCGGCCAGCGCTTCGGCGGAGATCACGGTGCGCCGCTTGCAGTGCGAGCAGAGCTTTCGCGCCAGCCGCTGGGCGATCACGCAATCGACCGCCGACGCCGTGAGGAAGGTCTCGATCCCCATCTCGTTCAGCCGCGGGATCGCCCCCGGCGCGTCGTTGGTGTGCAGGGTCGAGAGCATCATGTGGCCGGTCAGCGCCGCCTCGATCGCGATCCGCGCCGTCTCCGCGTCGCGGATCTCGCCCACCATCACGATGTCGGGGTCGGCGCGCAGGATCGAGCGCAGCCCGGTGGCGAAGTCGAGACCGGCCTTGCGGTTGACGTTCATCTGGTTGATCCCGTCGATCCGGTACTCGACCGGGTCCTCGATCGTGATGATCTTCTTCGTCACCTCGTTCAGCGCGCCGAGCGCCGCGTAGAGCGTCGTCGACTTGCCCGAGCCGGTCGGCCCGGTGACCAGCACGGCCCCGTAGGAGCTGCGGAAGGCGTCCTCGAAACGGGCCCGCGCCGAGCCGGCCATGCCGAGTTCGTCGAGCGTGCGCTGCGAGTTGCTTTCGTCGAGGATGCGGATCGTCGCCCCCTCACCGCGCTGGGTCGGCAGGGTGGTGACGCGGAGGTCGATCCGCCGCCCTTCGACCGAGACGCTGACGCGGCCGTCCTGCGGCACCCGCTTCTCGGCGATGTCGAGCTCCGACATGATCTTCATCCGCGAGATCACCGCGCCGGTCATCCGCTTCGGCACGTGCGCCGCCTCCTTCAGCACGCCGTCGATGCGGAAGCGGACCCGCAACTCCCCTTCCTCGGGCTCGATGTGGATGTCGGAGGCCCCCTCCGCCACCGCCTGGGCGAGCAGGCTGTAGACGAGCTTGACGATCGGCGCGTCCTCGGGGCCCGCCTGCATCTCGCTGACCGGCGCGAGCTCGGCCTCCTCCGCCTCCTCCTCGATGATCGCCCCGGCGGCGGCGCTCTGCATCGTCCCGAGCCGGGTCAGCAGCCCTTCGACGTCGCCGCGCGCGGCCACCGCGATCCGGCAGTCAAGCCTGGTCGCGATCTGGATGTCGTCGACGGCCAGCACGTTGGCCGGGTCGGCGACCGCGACCAAGAGCGTCGACTGGTCGACGTAGCCGACCGGCACCGCCATGTAGCGACGCGCCAGCGCCACCGGGAAGAGCGCCGCGGCGCCCATGTCGACGCCGTAGATCGCAAGGTCGACGTGGTCGAGGCCATAGCGCTCGGCGGTCGCCCGCGAGAGCTGTTCTTCGGTGATCGCGCCTTGCTCCAGCAGCAGCGCCTCGGGCGGCTTGCCCGCCGTCCGCGCCACCTCGATCGCCGCCGCAACGGTCGGCTCGGCGACGAAGCCGAGCTCGACCAGAACGTCGGTGATGAAGCCGCGCGAGTGGCCGCGCTGCACCGGCGGGGTCAGCCCCGGCGTGCCCTGCTCCGGCGGCGCGTCGAGCGCAGGCGCGGCCGAGCCCCCGTGATCGGGGACCGGCTGCAGGTGGCTCGGGTAGTCGTTGCCCACGTCGCTCATCCCGGGTGGTAGGCCCGCCCTTCGGGGCCGACGTAGGACGCATCGACGATGGTCTGGTAGACGCTCTGCGGCGATTGGTAGCCGTAGGCGACGGTCGCCTGCGGGACGCCGTGGCTGAGCGACTTCGGCCGCATCACGATCAGCGCCGGCAGCTGGCTGATGTCGAGGCCGACGGTGACCGAGGCGTAGCGGGAGATCTGCTTGGCGGGGACGACGATCACCGCCACGCGTTCGACCCTCGCCACCGCCTTCAGCGCCAGCGTCGTGTACCTGTCGTCGATCCCGCCGTCGTGGACGACCAGCAGGGCGACCGTCTCGTCGGCGTCGTAGGCGGCGGTGAAGCGCTGCGGCAGGGGCTTCGCGTCGGGGAGCGAGGCGGGCAGTTCGCCCATCCCCGCGGTCGAGGTCGAGACGACCGCGGTTTCGCCCCCTTCCACCGGAACTTCGGCTTCTTCGCCCGACGAGGAACCGCCGCCTTTGCCGAGGAACATCACCGCCGCGACCACCGCCAGCACCGCCACCAACCCCACCTGGGCCGCTTTGCTTTCGTTCAGTTTCTCCCGCACGTCGTCCCCCTAGGCGGCTGGCGCGGCGTCCAGCTGCTCGATGCCGCTGGCCCGCTGCCCCCCGGCGGCGAGCATCAGTTTCAGGTCGTGCGGGTTGGACGCGTACTCCATCGCCACCGCCTCGGTGATCTGGCCCGCGGTGGCGTAGGTGAGCAGCGCCTGGTCGAAGGTGCGCATCCCGTAGTACTCGCCTTCGGCGATCACCTCGGTGATCTTGCCGGTCTCCTCCGGGTTCATGATCAGGTCCTGGACCCGGCCGGTGACCACCATTACCTCGGAGGCGGGGACCCGCCCCTCGCCGCTGACGTCGGGCACCAGCCGCTGGGCGATCGCCCCCCTTAAGGTCGCCGCCAGCATCACCCGCGCCTGCTGCTGCTGGTGCGGCGGGAAGAAGTCGATGATCCGGTTGATCGTCTCGGTCGCGTCCAGGGTGTGGACGGTGGAGAGGACGAGGTGGCCGGTCTCCGCCGCCGAGAGCGCCGTCCGCACCGTCTCCTCGTCGCGCATCTCGCCGATCAGGATCACGTCGGGGTCCTGGCGCAAGACGCGCCGCATCGCGCGGCCGAAGCCGACCGTGTCGGAGCCGACTTCGCGCTGGTTGACGATCGAGCGCTTGTCGGCGTGCAGGTACTCGATCGGATCCTCGAGCGTGATGATGTGCCGCGCCCGGGTCTCGTTGATGTGGTCGATCATCGCCGCCAGCGTGGTGCTCTTGCCCGAGCCGGTGGTGCCGGTGACGAGGATGATCCCGCGCGGCTCCTCGGCCAGCTCGCGCACTACCGCGGGCAGGCCGAGGTCGTCGATCGAGCGGATCTGGAAGGGGATCGCGCGGCAGACGATCGAGATCGCCCCGCGCTGCTTGAAGACGTTGACGCGGAAGCGCGAGACGCCCGCCAGGGCGTAGGAGAAATCGGCCTCGCCATCGGCCTCGAATTCGGCCTGCGAGCGCGGCTCGGCGATGTGGCGGAAGGCGGCTTCGGTGTCCCCGGCGGTGAGCCTGCCGAAGCCCTCCAGGGGGATCAGCTCGCCGTGCATCCGGGCGACCGGAGGCGAATCGATCTTTACGTGCAGATCCGAACCCTCGCGCTCGACGAGGGTCCGCAGGGCGGTTGCGATGTCGAACATCCCGGCCAATATCGGCCGGGATGTTCGATCGCTTTACAGAGGTACTAACTAATACTTAGGCGCCGTGCTGAGGGCGTCGCTCCCAAGGACGCAGGGAGCGTGGCGTACTCAGTACGCGAGCGACCGAGGACGCCGGGAGCGGCGCCCTCAGGCGACCTCGCGCAGTTTCTGGGCCTCGCCCAAGCTCTGGAGCTTTTTGAGTGACTGGTTCTCGATCTGGCGGATCCGCTCGCGGGTGACGTTGAACGTGCGGCCGACCTCGTCCAGGGTCCGCGGGTGCTCGCCGCCGAGCCCGTAACGGAGCTCGAGCACGCGACGCTCGCGGTAGGAGAGGTTCTCGAGCGCTTCCTTCAGCGCCTCTTTGGTCAGCAGGTCGGCCGCCCGGTCGAACGGGGACTCGGCCTTCTCGTCGGCGATGAACTGGCCGAACTCGGACTCCTCCTCGTCGCCGACCGGCTTCTCCAGCGAGACCGGGGCCTGGGCGGAGCGCTTGATCGAGTCGACCTCCTCGGGATCGATGCCGGTGACCTCGGCGATCTCCTCCGGGGTCGGCTCGCGGCCCAGCTCGGTGACCAGCTTGCGCTCGGCGCGGCCGATCTTGTTCAGCTTCTCGACCACGTGGACCGGGATGCGGATGGTCCGCGCCTTGTCGGCGAG
>JAFDWF010000210.1 GCA_018268575.1 Actinomycetota bacterium | reverse complement strand
ACGAAAGACGCCACGAAGACCGTGCGATCTGCGCAGGTCTCTTCTGGAAGATGCATGATCCGGCGGGAGCCCCGCCGGATCATGGTCGGTCCGTGACGAAGGGTCCACGATCGCAGGGAAGGCGTATGCCTTTCTGCGAGGGTTCAGACCCCTCTTCCCGCGCTGAGTGAATCTGGGCCCCCATAGGGGCCCGGAACCGTGGTCACGTCTTCGTGACCGTGGAGGAAGCGTGGAACCCGTGACGTCTCCCTCACGTCATCCGCGTGGTTCCCGGCGTCTTCGTCACGTCTCCCCGACGTTCCCGGCGTCTTCGTGACGGGCACGGTCCCAACGCGCCCCGCCGCGATTCCCGCCCCTCGCCCGGACCCTCTGCCGTTCCTCTCATGACCCGGCCTTTTCGGAGGCGGCCACAGCCTGCCAGGGTCGCCTCCGGAAAGGCCGGGTCCCTTATGCATCGTCGCCCCCTCAGTGGCGTCAGCAGCCCGGCGACTATCCGGTCGTTTCGGTTTCCGTCGTTTCCGTGGCCTTCGGGTTCTTGACCAGCGTCGCGGTGTAGAGCAGGCGGGCGTTCGAGTAGTAGCAGCCGTAGGTCTTGGTCTTGCCGACGCCCTGCTGGGGATGGCCGTTCTGGATGTCTTCTTTGGACGAGCAGTGTTCCGCCAGGCGGCTGCCGCGCCAGGTGTTTTCGCTGGAGACGTTGAAGGCGAACATCGGCGCCCAGGTCGGCACCGTGAGGGCGACGACCTGGCCCTGGAGGACCGAGAGCGGCTGCTTGAGGGCGAAGATCGGGGTCGTGCCGAAGTAGGCGTTCAGCACCTGCAGCGGGCTCTGCCGGACCAGCGTGTACTTCGGCGGGTTGGTTCCTTCGACCGGTTTCAGGATCCCGATTCGGGCCTCGGACGGTTCGCCGAGGAATTCGTTGAAGAAGCCGACCTCGTTGGTGGTGGTCGCGGTTTCCTTGCTCGAGGGCTTGGCCAGGGTGATCGACCAGGCGACGATCTTGCCGTCGTAGGGCGCCTCGTAGGGGCGCGCGATCCCGTCGGCGATCGCCTGGAAGCCGGTCACGTGTCCCTCCACCCGGCAAGGCGTGACCTCGACGTTATTGACGATTTTGCCCGGGCAAGAGGCGGGCGGCGTTTCCGCGGTCTGGCCCAGCACGGTGACCGTGAGCGGTGCCGAATTGGCCTGGCCGGGATCGAGCGCGACGAAGAGCACGGCCAGGCAGGCGGCGCAGGCGAGGGCCAGGACGGCGCGGCGGCGGCTTTGGGTGGGCGAAACGGGCATTGAGTACCTGGCAACACCGGCTCGGCGGGCCAGTTGCGGCGCCAATCTTGCCGAGCCGGGCGGCTCGATGCCCGCTCGCGGGACCCGTTGCACGATCTGGGCCAGACGGCGCCCGGCGTTCGCAGTTCCCCACACATAGTGTGGGGAACTGCGAACGCCGCCCACCGGGCGGCCGCGACGGGGCGGCGCCGATAGCCTCGCTCGCCTATGGACGGCGCCGAACTCGCCCTCGCCACGGCCGAGCGCGTCCTGCGCCAGAACTGGCGCGAAGGCGAGGCCGGCGGCGTCGCCTACGCCTACAGCGAACCGAGCCCCGGCCGCTATCCCTGGCAGTGGTACTGGGACTCCTGCTTCGCCGCGATCGTCAACCGGCGCTTCGACCCCGACCGTTCGCGGGCCGAGCTGGAGAGCCTGCTCGCCGCCCAGCGCCCAGACGGCTTCATCGGCCACACGATCTTCTGGCGCCACCCGGTCTCCGGCTTCCGCCGCGCCTTCTACAACGTCGCCACCCAGGGCGCCCGCCAGACCGAGTCGATCCAGCCGCCGCTGCTGGCCTGGGCGTGGCGGCTCGCGGTCGGCGATCCGGCGGCCGAGCCGCGAATCGGCGCCCAGGCCGATTGGCTCGCCGCCAACCGCGATCTGGAGGGCGACGGCCTGCTCTGGATCGTCCAGCCCGACGAGTCGGGGCTCGACGCCTCGCCCAAGTTCGAGCCGGTCTGGGGATGGCGCGCGGTCGGCCGCGTCGGCTTCCCCCTCCTGGTCGAGCGCAACCGCCGGCTCGGCTGGGACGCGCGGCGGATCCGCGACCGCGGCGGGCCGGTCCTCTGCGAGGCCGTGGTCAACACCTTCTGGTCGCTGGCGCTGCAGAGCCTCGGCCGGCCCTCGGCGACGCCGGCCCTGATCGAGCGGCTCTGGGACGAGCAGCGCGGCCTCTTCGTCGACGAGGCCCAGCCGGGTGGCCTCCGCCCCGCCTCGGTCACCTGGGCGAGCCTGGCCCCGCTGGCACTGCCCGACCTGCCGGAGGCGATCGGGCGGCGGCTGGTCGAGGAGCACCTCTTGAACGAGCGCGAGTTCCTCACCCCGGTGGCGCCACCCTCGGTCTCGGCCTCGGAGCGCGCCTACCAGCCGGGCGGCAGCCGCGGTCCGATCCGCCGTTACTGGCGCGGCCCCACCTGGATCAACGCGAGCTGGATGGTCTGGATCGGCATGCGCCGGCTCGGCTACCTCGAGGCGGCCGACCGGCTCGCCGCCGGGGTGATCGGAGCGGTAGCCCGTTCCGGCCTGCGCGAGTACTACGACCCGCGCGACGGCACCGGCCTCGGGGCCCGCGACTTCGCCTGGTCCGCCTTGGTCGCGGAGCTCGCCGACCCGGTCGAGCCCGACCTACCGCTTCAAATGGGCGGCTGAGAAGGACGCAGGGAAGCGAGCCGAGGGGAGCGCGCACCAGTGCGTGACCCGAGGCGAGCGACCGAGGACGCCCTCAGGCGTTCATTTGTAGCGGTAGGTGATTCGACCTCGGTCGAGGTCGTAGGGGCTCAACTCGATCTTCACGCGGTCGCCCGGCAGGATGCGGATGTAGTGGCGGCGCATCTTGCCGGAGATGTGGCCGAGCACGTCGTGCCCGTTGTCCAGTTTGACCCGGAACATCGTGTTGGGGAGGGCCTCGGTGATCTCGCCCTCCATTTCGATCTTTTCCTCTTTGGCCATGCGGTCGGGGAGCGTATCTCACCCGCGCAGCAAGCCGAGTGCGCCATCCCGGTCGGTGACCTCGCCTGCATACTGCGCCGCCTCCAGCTCGGCCAGCTTCTGGCCGATCTCGGGACCCTCGATGCCAAGCTCGGCGGCGATCTCGTCGCCGCGCAGGAGCGGCCTGGGCGGGCCTTCGCGGTGCCAGTCGAGGGCGGCGGCGACCATCTCGCGGGCGAGGTCGAGGTGCGCCTGGACCTTCTCCGGGGCGGCGATCGGCCCGGCCCCGCGGGCGGAGAGCCGGTCGGCGACGGTCAGCAGGGTGACGTCGACGGCGACCGGTTCGGTCGCCCGCAGGTACTCGTGGACGCGGCGCGGGGGCAGCGGCGCCTCGCGGACCATGAAGCCGAGCCGCAGGTGGTGGAGCGCCAGCGCCTGCAGGTGCCGGGTCAGCCTCCAGGAGGCGCGCAGGCGCTGCATGATCTCGGCGATCGCCGCGGCCCCCTCGACGTCGTGGCCTTTGAAGCCGACGAAGCCGTCGCGCTCCTGGCGGGTCACGGGCTTGGCGATGTCGTGGAGGAGGGCGCCGAAGCGGAGCGCGACGCGACGGTCGATCTCGTCGGCGAGCGGCTCGGCGAAGTAGGCGGCGGCTTCGGCGGCGCGCTCCTCGCCGACGAAGCGGGCGAGGTCGGCCTCGATCGCCAGCGTCTGGGCGAGCACCTCGAGCGTGTGGCCGTGGACGTCGAGATGGTGGTTCGGGCCCTGCTCGACGCCCTTCGTGCCCTCCAGCTCGGGCAGGACGACGGCGGTGAGGCGAAGCTCGTCGAGGAGCTCGAGGCCGCGCAGCGGGTCGGGGCCGCCGAGCAGCCGGCGCAGCTCGGCCAGCTGGCGCTCGCCGGAGGGCTCGCCGGCGCGGGCGGCGGCGGCGTGGGCGAGCGCGACAGTCTCGGCGTCGATCCGCAGGTTGAGCTCGGCGGCGAGGCGGGCGGCGCGCAGCAGGCGCAGCGGGTCCTCGCCGAAGCTGGCCGGGCCGACGGCGCGGAGGACGCCGCGCTCGAGGTCGAGGAGGCCCTCGAAGGGGTCGAGCGCCTCGCCCGCACCGAGGGGCACCGCGACGGCGCCGACGGTGAAGTCGCGGGCGGCGAGGTCGGCCTCGATCGAGTCGCCGCGAAGGCGCGAGATGTCGATCTGCCCGCCGCGCCCGGGGGCGACGACGCGCCAGGTGCCGAACTCGGCGGAGAGCTCGAAGGCGTGCTCGCCGAGCGCCCGGGCGAGCGCCTTGGCGACCGGCCTGGGATCGCCCGCCACGGCCAGGTCGAGGTCGGTGACGTCACGGCCGAGGGCCGCGTCGCGAACGGCGCCGCCGGCCACCCAGACCCCCTCTCCCCCGTCCAGCGCCTCGCGGGCCGCCGCCGGGAGCGGCGCGGCGCGCAGGTCCTCGGCGAGGCTCACGCGGCCCTCCGCGGGACCCGCGGCAAGAGCGCCGTGGTCACCTCGTAGTTGATCGTCTCGAGGCGGGCGGCGATCTCCTCGGCGCGGATCTCCTCCTCGCCCTGGCGCCCGATCAACACCGCCTCCGCCCCCGGCTCGACCTCCGTCTCGGGGCCGAGGTCGATCGTCAGGTAGTCCATCGAGATCGTGCCGACCAAGGGATGGCGCCGACCGGCGACGAGGACCTCGCAATCGTTGCTGAGCGCGCGGCGCACCCCGTCGCCATACCCGAGCGGGACCACCCCCACCCAGGTGTCCACCGGCGCCTTCCAGCGGCGGCCGTAGCCGGCGCTCTGCCCGGCCGGGAAGCGCTTCACCGCGGCGACGTAGGAGCGCAGCGAGAGCACCGGGGCGAGGCCGCGGGCCGCCGGATCGCCCTGGAACGGGTCGAGGCCGTAGAGGGCGACGCCACAGCGGGCCATGTCGAAATGGGAACGGGGGGAGCGGAAGACGGCGGCGCTGTTGGCGGCGTGGACGGTGACCGCGGGGAATTCGGCGCGGGTCCACTCGACCAGCCCGCCGAAGCGGTCGAGCTGGCGGTCGAAGTAGCCCTCGTCGTCAGGTCTGTCAGCGGTGGCGAAGTGGGTCCAGACGCCGGCCAGCTCCAGGTCGCGGTCGGCGGCGGTCGAACGGGCGACCGTGACCGCCTCGCCCAGGTCGAGCGTCCCGAGTCGTCCCATGCCGGTGTCGTACTTGACGTGGATTCGGGCGGTGACGCCGAGCGCCCGGGCGCGGGCGGCGACCAAGCGGCGGAACCCCTCGGTCCAGACGGCGACCGCGGAGCCGGCGCCGAGCGCCACGTCGACCTCCTCGGCGGTGAGGGCGCCGAGGGTGATCAGCTCGGGCGCCTCGCCCGGGGTGCCCGCGCCGGTGCCCCCGGAAGTCCCCGCGCCGCCCGCCACCCCGGCCTCGACGAGCTCCGCCATCTCGGCCGCGGTGGCGACCGCCAGGGCGCCCGCGCCTCCCTCCACAGCCGCCCGCGCGCACTCCACCGCCCCGTGCCCGTAGGCGTTCGCCTTCACCACGGCGCAGAGGCGCACGCCGCCGAGTTCCGCCCGCAGCCGCTCGCAGTTGGCGCGCAGGGCGCCGAGATCGATCCGGGCGACCGCCCGCTCCATCAGCTGCCCGCTCCCCCGGCGGGCATTGCTACCCGTCGACGACGGCGGCGAGCGCGTCGGCCCGCGTGACCATCCCCGCCAGCCGCCCGTCCTCGTCGACCACGGGCAGGTGGTTGTGGTGGTGGTCGGCGATCTTCTTCGCCACCCGGTCGGCCGACTCGTAGGTGCGAGCGACGATCGGGTCGGCGCTCATCAGCTCGGAGACCTTCGTCGCGAAGGCCTTTTCGAGCCGCTTCTCGAAGCCCTTCATCGAGCCGATGAAAACGATCCCGCCCATGATGTTGAGGTAGTGCGGCAGGTGCAGGTCGGACTCCTCGTCGGCGAGGACCAGGTCCGACTCGCTGACGATGCCGACCACCTTGCGCTCGTCGTCGACGACCGGCACCGCGCCGAGGTCGGTCTTCGCCAGCAGCTTGATCGCGTCGCTCGCCTCGTCGTCGACGGTGACGGTGGGCACATCGCGATCCATGATCTCGGCGGCGGTCTTCATCGGAGTGCGGGCGAGATTATTCGACCGGACCGGCGGACCGCAGCCCGATCGGGATCGCCGCGATCACGTCGGTGGCGATCACCGACTCGGCGGCGCCGACGCGCCGCGCCGCCTCCTGGCCCGCCCTGGCGTGGGCGATCACCGCGGCGCAGGCGGCGGCAAAGGGCTCAAGGCCGCGGGCGAGGAGCGCCGCGGTGATGCCGGAGAGGACATCGCCGCTCCCCGCCGTCGCCAGGCCCGGCGCCGCGACCGCGTTGACCGCCACCCGCTCGCCGTCGGTGACGATCGTGTCGTCGCCCTTGAGGACGACCACGGCGCCGCTCCGGGCGGCGGCTTCCTTGGCGGCGGCGAGCCGGTGGGCGGCGATGTCCTCGGAGTCGCGCTCGAGCAGGCGGCCGAGCTCGCCCGCGTGCGGGGTGAGGACGGTCGGCGCCCCACGAGCGGCGAGCTGGTCGAGCCCACCGGCGAAGGCGTTCAGGCCGTCGGCGTCGATCACCAGCGGGGCCTCGATCCGCGGCGCGACCGCGCGGGCGAGCTCGAGCGAGTCCTTATCGCGGCCGAGCCCCGGGCCGAGGACCCCGCCAGCGGCGCGCTCGAACGCGGCGAGAAGGTCGGCGGCGGCATCGGTTCCGAGGCGGCCGGGGGTATCGCCGATCCCGCGCGACATCACCTCGACCTCGGCCGCTTCGAAGACCGGCTCGAGGTCGGCGGGGACGGCGACGGTGGCGTAGCCCGCGCCCGCCCGGATCGCCGCCGTGGAGGACATCCGCACCGCCCCGGTGAGGCCGCGCGAACCGCCCGCGATCGTCACCTGGCCGGAGGAGAACTTGGTCGACTGGGCGCCGCGCTTCGGGGCGAGGTCGAGGACGGCGGGCTCGATCACGCCCACGGCGGTGGGCTTCGGCGCACCGAGAGGGATCCCGATCGGCGCCACCACCAGCTCGCCGGTGGCCCACTTGCCGGGGGCGACGTAGTGGCCGACCTTGGCGCCGTGGAAGGTGACGGTGACGTCGGCCGGGGGGATGGTGCCCGCAGCCTCGCCGGTAGCCGCATCGACCCCCGAGACGATGTCGCAGGCGACGACAGGCGCCCCGCAGGCGGCGATCGCCGCGATCGCGCCGGCGGCCGGCTCCCGCGGCGCCCCCGAGAAACCGGTACCGAAGATCGCATCGATCACGGCACCCGAGCCCGCGAGGAGCGCCGCCACATCGTCGCCCTCCCCCACCTCCACCACCCGTGCGTTCGCAGTTTCCCCCAATGGTTGTGGGGAACTGCGAACGCGCGCGCCGGGACCGCGGCCATCCGGGACCACGGCGAGGCGCTCGAGGTTCGTGGCGGCGTCCTCGCTCAGCTCATCCGCGGGCCAGAGGAGCAGGACCACGGCCTCGAAGCCCATCTCGCGCAGCAGCCGCGCAGCGACCAGGCCGTCACCGCCGTTGTTGCCCTTGCCGCAGACGACCCAGATCGGCGCCCGCGGCGCCAGCCGAACGACGGCCTCGGCCACCGCCCGGCCCGCGGCCTCCATCAGCGCCAACGAGTCGACCCCCCGCTCCTCGATCGCCCAACGGTCGACCGAGCGCATCCCCTCGGCGTCGTAGAGACCTCGCAGCCACGGCTCCATGCTCCCAACCTACCCGCGCTCCGCGGGCGGGCTACTTCTGCAGGCCGAGGATCACCTTCGCCGTGGTCACGTTGCCCTTCGCTTCCGAGCCGACCGCGGCGTAGCGGACCTTCTGCACGTAGGGCCTCGCGGCGGCGAACTTGGCCCGTTCGGCGGGCGAGAGCAGCGCTTCGACCAGCCGGAGCGCCGGGGCGCCGGCGACGAAGGCGGTCATCGGCGTCGAGCCGAGGACGCTCTTCGCCGCTTCGAAGTCGGCCGTCGTGCCGAGCGTCTTCGCGTTCGAGCGCAGCGCCTGCGCCGCCGCCCGCGGCCCGTAGGCGATCACGATCTTCTCACCCGACGCGCCGACGATCAGCGGCTGGGATCCGAAGCTCGACGAGCGGACCGAGAAGCCGCTCAGCTCGCCGCTCAACACGGTCACGCCGGGCGTGTGCGTCGCCCGCAGCAGCAGGCCGAGGTTGGCAACGGTGTTCTTCGCTTCGGTCGCGTTCGTCGTTTCGACCACCAGCGCGCCACCGAGCCTCGCCTCGCTCGACCCTTCGACGAAGCCGGCGACGTCGCCGATCGTCTTCGCGAGCGTTTCCACCTTGATCCCGAGCTGTCCGAAAGCCGCTTCGAGTTCACCCGGTTCGAGCTGGCCGGGAACCCCTTTTACGCTGAATTCGTGGAGGCTTTCGCCGAAGGTCTGGCCGAATTCGGGCGAGGCGAAGCCGAGCACGGCGGTCGCCGGCAGCGATTCCAGCAGCGCCGAGGCGTCGCCGTTGGGCAGCGGCCGGGTCACGTCGCTCGTCAGGTCGACCTCGACCTCTTCGGAATGCGGCACCACGGTGGCGACGGCGGTCGCCTGCTTCGGTTCGATCCCCAGCAGCGCCAGGCCCGCTTCGGTTTCGCCGCCGATCGATTCGCCCGCTTCTTCGATCAACCCGCCGATGTCGACGTAGACGCTGCCGAGCCCCTGGGCGGTGGCCGCTTCCATCGCCTTCTTGTAGGTGGTCGATTCGCTCAGGCCTTCACCGCTTCCTTCGGCCTTCACCATCGCCTCGAAGTCGGCCTTCGATTCGGCGAAGACGAGGTATTCGCCGATCACCCCGAGCGTCGTGTCGCCACCGTTCTCGACGTAGTACTTGACGCCTTCGAATTCACCCTTCTCGGTTTCTTCTTCGTTTTCCTTGACCCGCTTGGCGACGAATTCTTCGGCTTCGCCCGCGTTCGTGGTGCCGAAGATGACGCCGTAGCCGTGGAAGTCGTGGCCGTCGTAGCCGGCCAGGTACATGCCCGCCTTTTCGCCCAGCCACGGTTCCACTTCTTCTTCGAAGTTGAAGTGCTGCTCGTAACCGAGCGCCTGCTTTTCCAGCTGTTCGGAGATGAAGTCGCCGACGTTGTCGATTCCGAACACGCTCTGCGTCAGTTGGTCGAATTCTTCGCTCTGCTTGCCTTCGGCGCCGAGGTCGACTTCGAGGTAGACCGGCGCCTTCTCGGGCGCCAGGCTCGCCGGTTCGCCGCCGCTGCCGGACGATCCCCCGCCCCCGCAGCCGGCGACGACGAGCGCCGCGGCCAGCACCGCCGCGACGAGGCCCGCGACGCGCCTCACTCGACCGTCACCGTCTTCGCCAGGTTGCGCGGCTGGTCGACGTTCAGGCCGCGCGCTTTGGCGATGTCGTAGGCGAGCAGCTGCAGCGGCAGGACCGCGAGGATCGGCTGCAGGATCCAGTCGGTGGCGGCAACCTCGATCGTCGCGTCGGCGACTTCGCCGGGCCGCTCCGAGCCGGCGGTCGCGATCGCGATCGTGTCGGCGCCGCGGGCGCGCACCTCCTCGACGTTGGAGAGCACCTTCTCCAGCACCGGGCTCTCGGTCGCGATGCAGACGACCGGGGTCGACTCGTCGAGCAGCGCGATCGGCCCGTGCTTCATCTCCCCCGCCGCGTAGGCGTCGGTCGGGATGTAGGAGATCTCCTTCAGCTTCAGCGCCCCCTCGAGGCAGACCGGCAGGCCGATGTGGCGGCCGAGGTAGAGGAAGAACTCGCGCCGCGCGTGCTTCTCGGCGACCGCGCGGACCGGCCCCGCGGCGGCCTCGAGCGTCTCGTCGATCTTCAGCGGCAGCGCCTTCAGCTCGGCGACCAGCTCGGCGATCCGCGCCGCCGGCAAGGTGCCGCGCAGCTGCGCGATCCGCAGGCCCAGCAGGTACATCGCCGCCACCTGGGCGAGGAAGGTCTTGGTCGCGGCGACGCCGATCTCGAGGCCGGCGCGGGTGTAGAGGACGGCGTCGGCGTCACGGGTCGCCTGGCTGCCCATGATGTTGGTGACCGCGAGGACCTTCGCCCCGGCCTCGCGAGCGAGGCGCATCGCCGCCAGGGTGTCGGCGGTCTCGCCCGACTGGGTGATGCCGATTACCAGGTCGCCGGGCCCGACCACCGGGTTGCGGTAGCGGTACTCCGAGGCGATGTCCATTTCGACCGGGACGCGCGCCCACTCCTCGATCGCATAACGCCCGACCAGGCCGGCGTGGTAGCTGGTCCCACAGGCGACGATCACGATCCGGCCGACGTCGCGCAGAAACTCGTCGGCGAGGTCGACGTCGGAGAGATCGACCCCGTCGTCCCCGGGGAGCCGGTCGGTGATCGTCTCCGCGACCGCGTCGGCCTGTTCGTGGATCTCCTTCAGCATGAACGTCTCGTAGCCGCCCTTCTCGGCCGCTTCGGCGTCCCAGGTGACCTCTTCGGCAGCGCGCTCGATCGGCGTCCCGTCGGTGTCGGTGATCCGCACCCCGTCGGCTTCGATTTCGACGATCTCGCCGTTTTCGATCGGCACCGCGACGCGGGTGTCGGCGAGGAAGGCGGGGATCGCCGAGGCGAGGAAGGTCTCCCCCTTGCCCACGCCGGCGACCAGCGGACACTCCTTGCGGGCGCCGAGCAGGCGGTTCGGCTCGTCGGCGTGCATGGCGACGAAGGCGTAGTGGCCGCGCAGCTCGGCGTAGGCGTCGCGGGTGGCGGCGGCGAGGTCGCCGTCGTAGTGGTGGGCGATCAGGTGGGCGACCACCTCGGCGTCGGTCTCCGAGGTGAAGTTCTCGCCTTCGCCGATCAGCCGCTTGCGCAACTCGGCGTGGTTCTCGACGATCCCGTTGAGGACGATGTGGACCTTGCCGGAGCTGTCGTCGTGCGGGTGGGCGTTCTCCTCGGTGACCTTGCCGTGGGTGGCCCAGCGGGTGTGGGCGATGCCGGTCTCGGCCGGGGCGAGGGCGCCGTTGTCGTTGGCGGTGCGCTCCACGGCGGCGCGCAGGTTGGCGAGGTTGCCGACCGCGTGGACCGACTCGACCCCGCCGTCGTCCTCGAGCAGGCTGATCCCCGCCGAGTCATAGCCGCGGTATTCGAGCTTTTCCAGCCCCTGCAGGAGGAGCTCTTCGCAGGGGCGCCTGCCCACGTATCCGACGATGCCGCACATAAGAGGCGAGACAGATTAGAGGGCGGCGGGCTTAACCGAGCTCGGCGCGTACCAATGAGACGAGCCGGTCGCAGACCGCGTCGGCCTCGTCGGCTGAGGGGGCCTCGACCATCACCCGGACCAGCGGCTCGGTGCCGGAGGGGCGCAGAAGGACGCGGCCGCGCCCCTCGAGCGCGGTGCTCTCCGCCCCCACCGCGTCCCAGACCGCGGCCGCGCCGGCGAGGCTCCCGCGGTCGGCGACCTCGACGTTGACCAGGCGCTGCGGCAGCTTCTCCATCGCCGGCGCGTCGGCCAGCGCCGCGCCGGCCAGCTCGCGCATCGTCAGCAGCGCAGCGGCGATCCCGTCGCCGGTCGAGACGATGTCGGAGGCGATGATGTGGCCCGACTGCTCGCCGCCGAGCCTCCATTCGCGGCGCAGCATCTCGTCGATCACGTAGCGGTCGCCGACCTGGGTGACGGCGACGTCGATCCCGGCCGCCTCCATCGCCTGGTGGAAGCCGAAGTTGGTCATCACGGTGACGACGACGCCGCCGCCGAGCTCGCCGCGCGAAGCGAGCCCGCGGGCGGCGAGGGCGATCAGCTCGTCGCCGTCGTGGACCCGCCCGGCCGAGTCGACGGCGAGCACGCGGTCGCCGTCGCCGTCGAAGGCGAAGCCTATTTCGGCGGTGTCGGAGGCGGCGATCCGCTCGGCCAGCGCCTCGACGTGGGTGGAGCCGACGCCGTCGTTGATGTTGCGGCCGTCGGGTCGGGCGCCGATCGTCTCCACCGTCGCGCCGAGCTGGGCGAAGATCCGCGGCGCCACCCGGTAGGTCGCCCCGTGGGCGCAGTCGAGCAGCACCTTGCGCCCGGAGAGGTCGATCTGGAAGGCGGCCGCGAGCTCGCGGGCATAATCGTCCTCGCCCCCGTTCAGCTCCTCGATCCGGCCCGGTGCGGCGGCGGGCGGCGGGCCGTCGGCCTCCATCAGCGCCTCGAGGCGCGCCTCGACCTCGTCCGGAAGCTTCGTCCCGGCGCTGGAGAAGAACTTGATCCCGTTGTCCTTGTAGGGGTTGTGGGAGGCGCTGACGACCGCCGCCAGGTCGAGGCCGAGGCGACGGACGAGGATCGCCGCGGCAGGGGTCGGCAGGACGCCGGCGAGCAGCGCGTCGCCGCCCGCGGCGGCGATCCCGGCGGCCAGCGCCGACTCCAGCATCGGGCCCGACTCACGGGTGTCGCGGACGATCAGGACCTGGGGGCGGTCAACCTCGAGCGACGCCGTGGCGGCGCGGCCGAGCGCCGTCGCCAGCTCGGCGGTGAGGAAGGTCCCCGCCTCGCCACGGACTCCGTCGGTCCCGAACAGCCTCCTGCTCGCGTCAGCCACCCGGCGAAGCCTAGTCCGGAAGAAGCGCGATCAGCGCTTGCTGAACTGCGGCTTCTTACGGGCCTTCTTGAAGCCGGCCTTGCGGCGCTCCTTGACCCGGGCGTCGCGGGTGAGGAAGCCGCGGCGCTTGAGGTCGCCGCGCAGCTCGGCGTCGATCTCGGTCAGTGCCCGGGCGATGCCGTGGCGGACCGCCCCGGCCTGGCCGGAGATGCCGCCGCCGTGGACGCGGACGCGGACGTCGACGTTGCCCTCGTAGCCGGAGACGGTGAGCGGCTGGCGCGCCATCGTCTGGTGCAGGGGGCGGGGGAAGAACTCGGCCAGCTCGCGGCCGTTGATCGTGAACTTGCCGTCGCCGGGGACCAGCGTGACGCGGGCGATCGAGCGCTTGCGCTTGCCGGTGGCGAGGAAGCGGGCGCCGCTCTCCATCTTCGCCGGAGCGCGGTCGGCGACCGACTCGCTTTCGGCGGCGGCCAGTTCGGCCTCACGGCGAGCTTTCTCCTCTTCCTCGGCTTCGAGGCGGGCGCGCTCCTCGGCCGACAGCTCGGGAGCGTCGGGCTCGATCGCGATCGGCTCCAGGTTCGCCCCCGGGATGACGTCTTTCTTCTCCTCTTTGGCGACGGGCTCGGGCGCGCGCTCTTGCTCCGGCTCGGGGGCGGCTTCCTCTCCGGCGTCAGAGGCGTCAGCTCCCGGCTCCTCTTCAGTCGAGGCGACGGCCGGCGCCTGCTCCCCATCGTCCGCGGGTGGCGCGGATGGGGTGTCCTCGCCCGCAGCCTGCGAGGACGAGGGCACCTCATCGGCGACAGGACCCGCGGTCTCCGCGGTCTGTCCCTCGGTCGTCTCCTCGGGGCTCTGCTCTGAAGTCTCGTTCGTCTCGTCAGACATCTACGTATGGATCTCCATCGGTTTCGGCTGCTGGGCGGCGTGCGGGTGCTCGGGGCCGGCGTACACCTTCAGCTTGGTCAGCTGCCGGCGGGCGAGCCGGTTGCGCGGCAGCATCCCCTTCACCGCCTTGCGGATCACTTCGTCGGGGCGCCGCTCCAGCATCTCGGCCAGGGTGCGCGACTTGATCCCGCCCGGGTAGCCGCTGTGGCGCCAGTAGGTCTTCTGTGCCAGCTTGTCGCCGGTGACGCGGATCTTCTCCGCGTTGACGACGACGACGAAATCGCCGGTGTCGACGTGCGGCGTGTAGGTCGGCTTGCGCTTGCCCCGCAGCACGTCGGCGATCTGGGTCGCCAGCCGGCCCAGGGTCTGCCCCTCGGCGTCGACGACGTACCAGTCGCGCTGGCGGTTCTCGGCTGTGGCGACGAAGGTCTTGACGGCGGTATCGGTCATAAAAAAGCGCGGGGCATCGCCCACGCGGCCGGTGGATGATAGCCAGATCGCTCAGTCGGCGCAGCGATCGCAAAGACCGCGCAAGACGACATCGTGCTCGGTGACGTCGAAGCTCATCGTTCCGGCGACCTGCTCCAGGGCGCGCTCCAGCTTCGGATCCTCGAAGGGGACCATGCGGCCGCAGTCGCGGCAGATCGCGTGGTGATGGTGGTGGCCGGTCGGGTCGACGCGCTCGAAGCCGGCGGTGCCGCGACAGACCTCGATCCGCTGCACCAGCCCGAGCTGCTCCAGCTGCTCCAGCGCGCGGTAGACGCTGGCGCGACCGACCGGCGGCCGGCGGCGGCGCAACTCGTCGTCGAGGTCGAGCGCAGTGACCGCACAGTCGTGCTCGGCGAGCGCCTCGACCACCGCCGTGCGGGCGCCGCCGCGGCGGTACCCGGCATCGGCGAGCGCCTCCAGCGCGTGCTCGGCCCAGGTGTTGGTCTGGGTGGTCACGTTCCGATCGTAGCTCCCGGCACCGCGCCCCCCGGTGCGTTCGCAGTTTGCCTCAACAGTTGTGGGGAAGTGCGAACGCGGTCCCGGAGGGCGGCGAGGAGGAAGGCGGCGGTGGCGACGCCGATCACCGCGGTGCCGGCGGGGAGCGAGGCGATCTCGTAGGAGAGGAACAAGCCCAACCACATCGAGCCGACCGCGATCGCCGCGGAGAGACCGAGGCCGAGCCAAGGACGGTCGGTGAGCAGGCGCGCCGCGCCGCCGGGCGCCGCCAGCAGGCCGAGCAGGAGGAGCGCCCCGACCGCCTGCGTCGCCTCGGCGGCGACGGCGCCGAGGATGAGGAAGAAGCCGATCCCGAGCGCCCGCACCGGCACCCCGAGCCCGCGCGCGACCTCCGGGTCGAGCGAGGACAAGAGCAACGGCCGGGCGATCGCGGCGAGCGCGAGGCAGGCGGCCACCGCGACCGCCGCCGCGAGCCAGGCGTCGCCACCGGAGAGGCCGAGGATCGAGCCGAAGAGGACGCGGACCGCGGCGGTGCCGTCGCCGCCGCTCGAGCCGCTGACGAAGATCGAGAGGAAGAGCGCGCCGAGGCCGAGGATCCAGGCGAAGACGGTGCCGATCACCACGTCGTCGGCGCGTGCCCGCTCCCCCAGCCCGCCGAGCCCGGCGCCGACGACGAGCGTGGCGGCGAAGAGCCCGAGCCGGATGTCGATGCCGATCGCCGCCGCCCCGAGCGCCCCGGCGAAGGCGACGTGGCTGAGCGCGTCCCCGGCGAACACCTGCGCCCGCAGCACCACGAACCAGCCGATCGCCCCGCAGGCGAGCGCGACGAACGTCCCCGCCAAATACGCGTTCCGCATGAATTCGTCGGCGAACATCAGGCCACCGCCGGGGGGGCCTCTGTCCTTTGTCGCCCTCTGGGCGACAAAGGACAGAGGCGGGTGAGGACGTAGAGGCCGAAGCTGAGGCTGGTGACCCAGAAGCCGACCGGATAGGGGGAGAAGTAGGCGATGCCGAGGCCGAGCCAGGTGACCGCGAAGGCGAAGACGACGGAGAGGAGGAGGCCGCGGACCGGGCGCGCGGTGATCAGTTGGGCGGTCGCCGCCGGGGTCACCAGCAGGGCGAAGACGAGGAGCGCGCCGACGATCTCGCTGGTCGCCGCCACCGCCATCCCCAGCAGCAGCAGGAAGGCGACGCCGAGGAACCGCGTCGGCACTCCCCCGGCGCGCGCCACGGCGCCATCCACGGAGGCGTAGAAGAGCGGCCGCGCGAGCGCCGCCAGGACGAGCAGGGTGATCACCGCGATGCAGAGCAAGGTCACGACCTGGCCCTCGGTGATGCCGAGGAAGGTGCCGAAGAGGAGCGCCTCGAGCCCCGCCAGCTGGCCACCGTAGAGGCCGACGAAGAGGAAGCCGAGCCCGAGCGCGAAGGCCTGCACGGTGCCGATCGCCGCCGACTCCCCGGCGCGGCCGCCGCTCCCCTCGCGGCCCACCGCGGCCAGCGCCAGCGCCCCCAACCCGCAGGCGCCGAAGTAGCCGAACGCGATCGGGATCGCGGCGAGGGTCGCCGCGGCGGCGCCGGGGAAGGAGATCATCGCCAGCGTATGGCCGGCGAAGGTCTGGCGGCGCAGCACCATGAACCAGCCGATCGCGCCCGCCATCACGGCGACGATCGCACCCGCCTCGAGCGCCTGCACCATGAACGGGTAGGCGGTCAGCTGTTCCCAGTCGGCGACCAGGTCCCACGAGGGGTGAGGGCCGGCGACGCTCACCCGGCCGGCTCCCGCTCGGCGACCGGCCGCTCGGCCTGCCGTTCGTCGGCGGCGTGGTCGTGGCCGCCGCAGTCGCCGGAGTGCCCGCCCGCGTCGGGGGTGCCGACGACGATCAGCCGGCCGCTCCGCGTTTCGACCACCTCGATCGGCGAGCCGTAGAGCTCGCTCAGGACATCGGCCCGGATCACCTCGCGCGGCGGCCCCTCGACGCCGTGCCCGCCGGCGAAGTAGACGACCCGGTCGAGGTATCCCAGGATCGGGTTGACGTCGTGGGCGACGAGGACGACGGTGACGCCCTGGGTGCGGCAGATCCGCTGCACCAGCGCCGCGACCGCGGCCTGGTTGGGCAGGTCGAGGCTGTCGAGCGGCTCGTCGAGCAGCAGCATCTCCGGGTCCCGCACCAGCGCCTGGCCGATCAGGAGGCGCTGCTGCTCGCCACCGGAGAGCGAGCCGATCGGCCGCTCCGCGTAGGCGCTCGCGCCGACCAGCTCGACCACCTCGGCGACCTTCGCCCGGGCGGCGCGCGCCGAGCCGCTGAGCGCGGCGGGCAGCGGCAGCCCCCAACGCGCGCCGTCCAGCCCCAGCCGCACCACGTCGACCCCGCGCACCCGGGTCGAGGCGTCGAAGCTGCGCCGCTGCGGCAGGTAGCCGATCCGCGCCCGGGCCGCCCGCGGCGTCGCGCCGAGCACGCTGACCCCACCGGCGCTCAGCGGCAGCAGGCCGAGGGCGACGTCGAGGAAGGTCGACTTGCCCGCCCCGTTGGGGCCGAGCACGGCGACGAACTCGCCGCGGGCGATCCCGAGGTCGACTCCCGACCACACGGGAGCACCGCCGCGGGAGGCGGCGGCGCCCGAGAGCGAGATCGCCTCGGTCAACGTTCCGCCCCGCTCATCCGTCGCCGCCCGCCCGCAGCGCCCGGTCGATCCCTTCCAGCTCGCGCACCATCCACGCCTGGAAGCTCGCCCCTGCCGGGGTCAGCGTCTCGGTCACGGTCGTGATCGGGATGCCCGCCGCTTCCGCGGCTTCGTTCAGTCGCTGCACGTCGGGGGTCGCGTTCTGGCTGTTGTAGACCCAGAGTCCGATCGAGCGGCCGGCGATCTGGTGGTCGGCGCTCGCCTTGTCGGAAGGGCTCGGTTCGGTGCCCTCGGCGATCCCGTCCATGAACCCGCGCGGGGTGACCAGGTTCAGGCCCAGCGCCGGCGCCAGCGGTTCGAAGATGCTCTCCGAGGCGCCCACCCGGGTGCCTTCGAATTCGCCGCGGATCTTCGCGATCAGCTGGTGGTAGCGCGCCAGGCCCTGCGTTTCGAACTTCGCCGCCTGCGCTTCGTAATAGGAGGCGTGACCGGGATCGACTTCCTCGTAAGCCTCGACCAGCGCCGCGATGACCTTCTCCACCGCGGTCGGCGAGTACCACTGGTGCGGGTTGTCGCCGGACTTGAGGCCGAGGACGTCGCCGACGTCGACTTCGGTCCGCGATCCGTCGGGGTTGGCGGCGAGCAGCTTCGAGGCCCATTCGTCGTAGCCGATCCCGTTGACGATCGAGACCTGGGCGCTCGCCAGGGCGCGCGCGTCGTTTGCCGTCGGTTCGTAGTCGTGGGGGTCGGCGGCGGGGTTGGTGATGATGTCGGTGACGATGACCCGGTCGCCCCCCACCCCTTCCGCGATCGAGCCCCAGAAGTCCTCCGCGGCGACCACGTTCAGCTTGCCGTCCGCCCCGGTGGCGGTCCCGCCGGCCCCGCAGCCGGCCAGGGCGAAGAGCGCCGCGGCGAGCAGGAGGAGAGCGGTCAGGGCCGCCGGGATTTTGAGAGTCGTTCTCATCGGCGCGGCACACTAGCACGTTGATGAGAACAATTCTCGTTTTCTTTGAAGTAGATTCGCGACCGTGATCGCCTCGATCCCCAGCCCCTCGAGCAGCGGCCTCTCGGTCGGCCCGTTCGAGATCCACATGTACGGGCTGATGTACGCGCTCGCGGTGACCGCCTCGATCCTGATCGTGCGCCGCCGCTGGAAGGCGATCGGCGGCGACCCCGACCTCGCCTACGACGTCGCGATCTGGGCCTTCCCGGCGGGGCTGATCGGCGGCCGCCTCTACTTCGACGTCACCAGCTTCAACGAAATGCCCCACACCTGGTACGGGCCCTTCGCGGTCTGGGACGGCGGCCTCGGGATCTGGGGCGGGATCGCCGCCGGCGCCGCGGTCGGCATCTGGCGCGTCCACCGGGCGGGCGTCTCGGTCCCCGCCTTCATGGACGCCACCGCCCCCGCCCTGCTCGTCGCCCAGGCCATCGGACGGGTCGGCAACTACTTCAACCAGGAGCTCTTCGGCGGCCCCTCGAGCCTCCCCTGGGCGCTCCAGATCTCCCCCGCCCACCGTCCCGAGGGCTACCTCCACTACGCCACCTTCCAACCGACCTTCCTCTACGAGATCATCTGGAACCTGGCGTTGGCCGCCTTCCTCGTCTGGCTCGGCCACCACCGCAGGATCCGCCCTCCGGGCCTCTTCGCCCTCTACGTCGCCGGCTACTCGGCCTTCCGCATCCTCGAGGAGAGCCTGCGGGTCGACCCCGCCCACCACATCCTCGGCCGGCGGCTGAACTTCTGGGTGGCGATCGTCCTCACCCTGATCGGCCTCGCCTGGTTCGCCTGGACGCAGCGACGCGGCGGCAACGACGAGGTCCCGATCGTACGCGGCGACGGCACCCTGGCCCAGCCTCCCCCCGCCGCTACCTGAGGCGGCGTGGGCCAGCCTCGCAAGGACGCAGGGAAGCGACGCGAGGGGAGCGCACACCAGTGCGTGACCCGAGCGGAGCGACCGAGGACACCGCGAGGCGCCCCCACGCCGCCTCAGGTCACTCCCACTCGATAGTCGCCGGGGGCTTCGAGGAGATGTCGAGGGCGCAGCGGTTGACACCGCGGATCTCGTTGATGATCCGGCTGGAGACGCGCTCCAGCAGGTCATAAGGCAACCGCGCCCAGTCGGCGGTCATCGCGTCGTCGGAGGTGACTGCGCGGATCACGATCGGGTAGGCGTAGGTGCGCCCGTCGCCCTGCACCCCGACCGAGCGGACCACCGGCAGGACGCAGAAGGACTGCCACAGCTGCCGGTACATCTCGGCGGCGCGGATCTCCTCCTGCAGCACCGCGTCGGCGGCACGCAGGATGTCGAGCCGTTCGCGGTTGACCTCGCCGCCGACGATCCGGATCGCCAGGCCGGGCCCGGGGAACGGCTGGCGCCAGACCATCCGCTCGGGCAGCCCGAGCTCCGCCCCGACCGCCCGCACCTCGTCCTTGAACAGCATCCGCAGCGGCTCGACCAGCTCGAATTCGAGATCCTCGGGCAGCCCGCCGACGTTGTGGTGGGACTTGATCGTCGCCGCGTGATCGCTGCCGCCGGACTCGATCACGTCCGAGTAGAGCGTCCCCTGGACGAGGAAGCCGATGTCGTCGAGCTTCGAGGCCTCCGCCTCGAAGACGCGGATGAACTCCTCGCCGATGATCTTGCGCTTGCGCTCCGGGTCCTCGACCCCGGCGAGCTTGGCGAGGAAGCGCTCTTCGGCGTCGACGGCGATCAACGGGATGCCGAACTGGGAGAAGGTCTCGACCACCTGCTCGGACTCGTTCAGACGCATCATCCCGTGGTCGACGTAGATGCAGGTCAGCCGCTCGCCCACCGCCCTGTGGACGAGCAGCGCGGCGACCGAGGAGTCGACGCCGCCGGAGAGCCCGCAGATCACCTTGCCCTCGCCGACCTGGGCGCGGATCTTCTCCACCTGCTCTTCGATCACCGAGGCGGCGCTCCACTGCTCGGTGCAGCCGGCGACGTCGCGCAGGAAGCGGGTCAGGATCTCGGTCCCGTAGGGCGTGTGGACGACCTCGGGGTGGAACTGGATGCCGTAGAGGCCGCGGTCGGGCATCTCGTAGGCGGCGACCGGGGAGCTCGGCGAGGCGGCCAGGGCGCGGAACCCGGCGGGCGCCTCGCGGACCACGTCGCGGTGGCTCATCCAGCAGCTCTGCTCCTCCGGCAGCCCACCGAGCAGCCTGCCGCCACCGTCCGTCAGCCGCAGCTCGGTCCGCCCGAACTCGCCTGCCTCGGCCCCTTCGACCTTCCCCCCGAGCGCCAGCGCCAGCGCCTGCATCCCGTAACAGATGCCCAGCATCGGGACGTCGAGGTCGAGCAGCTCGGTTGGGAAGGCCGGCGCCCCGTCTTCGTACACCGACGCGGGCCCACCGCTGAGAATCAACGCCTTCGGCGCCCGCTCTCGGATCCGCTCGACGTCGACGTTCGCCGGCAGCAGCTCGGCAAAGACCCCGCATTCGCGGATACGCCGTGCGATCAACTGCGAATACTGGCCCCCGAAGTCGAGGACCAGAACCTCCTCGGTGGCCCCTCCGGCGGGTGGCGCGGCAGGGGGACCCATATCCGAGGAAGCTTCAGCTACCGCAGGATATGGGGTACCTGCCGTGACAGGACCCGCCGGCCGGAGCGCGTCCGAGCCGCTAGTCATCCGATACGGCCACCCCGGCACTCACGGCCGCCCGCCCGTTGGACCCCATGCCGACGTGCTGCTCATTTTGGAGCTTCTTGCCCTCGCTCATGAGTGCGGGGGCCACCATCACCTCGGCCCGCTGGAAGCTGCGGATGTCCTCGTAGCCACAGGTGGCCATCGAGGTTTTCAGCGCCCCCATCAGGTTGAAGGTGCCGTCGTTCTCCCGGGCCGGGCCGAGCAGGATCTGCTCCATCGTCCCGTCCTGCTTGGTCGAGACACGCGTCCCCCGCGGCAGTGAGGGATGGAAGGTCGCCATCCCCCAGTGGAAGCCGCGGCCGGGCGCCTCCTTGGCGCGGGCGAGCGGCGAGCCGATCATCACCGCGTCGGCGCCCATCGCGATCGCCTTCGAGACGTCGCCGCCGGTGCGCATGCCGCCGTCGGCGATCACGTTCACGTACTCGCCGGTCTCCAGCATGTGCTGGGCGCGGGCGGCCGCCACGTCGGCGATCGCGGTCGCCTGCGGGACGCCG
>JAFDWF010000020.1 GCA_018268575.1 Actinomycetota bacterium | reverse complement strand
GCGGCGGACACACTGCGCGGTGCGGCGTCCTCGGCCGGCCGAATAGCGCTGCTATTCGGCCGGCCTGCGTCCTTGCCCCGCTTGGTCCGGCGCTCGCCATCCGCGCACGCGGCATTCTGAAAGGGGCTCTAAGCTGAGCGGCATGGCCAACACCTTCCTCCACACCTGCTACCGGATCGGCGACATCGATTCCTCGGTCGCCTTCTACGAGAAGCTCGGCTTCGCCGAGGCGCGGCGGATGCCGATCGGCGACGAGGCGATCAACGTCTTCATGGCCCTGGCGGACGGCGAGCCGATCCTCGAGCTGACCTACAACCACGGCGTCGACGAATACGACCACGGCACCGGCTACAACCACATCGCCCTCGCCGTGGTCGATCTGGACGGCACCTTGGCGAAGCTCGCCGAGGACGGGATCGAGCCGGAGAAGCCTCCCTATCGCCCCGGCGGCCGCACCACCGGCAGCCGCATCGCCTTCGTCCGCGACCCCGACGGCTACCGGATCGAGCTGGTCGAGAAGGGCGACCTCACCGAGTAGCCGGTCCGGACCGGCTCAGCCGGCGCCGACGCCGCCGCCCGCGGGGGCGTGGGTCACTTCTTCCGGTGCTTCTTCGACAGGCGCTTCTTCGAGTTCTTCGGCGCCTTCTTCTTCGCCTGCTTCAGCTTCTTCGGCTTCGAGGCCGCCTTCGGCTTCTTCGAGTTCTTCTTCTTCGCCGAAGTGGCTGGAGGAGCCGCCGCTCGCGGTGTGGCCGCCGGTCAGGGCGGAGAGTTCGGGCAGGCTGCTCGGAGTTTCGAAGGCCGGGCATTTGCCCGCGGTGGCGGCTTCCATGTAGTCGCGCCAGATCGGGCCCGCGGTCGGGCCGCCGAAGCCGGTCGATTCGCGCGACTGCGGGTGGCCGACCCAGACCGCGGTCGAGAATTCCGGCGTGTAGCCGACGAACCAGGCGTCGGACTCTTCCTCCGAGGTGCCGGTCTTGCCCGCCACTTCGGTGCAGTTGGTGAGGTTGGCGTAGCCGTTGCCGGTCGCCCCCGGCTCGCTGATCACGCCTTTGAGGACGTTGGTGACGTCGTAGGCCTGGCCGGGGGTGAGGGCCCGTTCGCCCGATTCGCTCTCGATTTCGTCGACCTTGCCGTCGGGGAATTCGACTTTGCTGATCGCGGTCGGGGCGTGGTGGATGCCGCCGCTGGCGAGGGTCGCGTAGCCGTCGGCCTGTTCGAGCGGGGTGACGCCGTAGGCGAGGCCGCCGATCGCCTCAGCCGGCACCGACTGCAGCGGCGCTTCGATCCCCATCGCGTGCGCCGTCTCGGTGACGTTTTCCGGCCCGACGTCGAGGTCGAGCTGGGCGTAGACGACGTTGATCGAGTCCCAGGTCGCCTGTTCCAGCGACATCGTGCCGCCGCCCGGCTCGTCGTTGTTGACCGTCCAGGTGCCGCCGCCGGGGATTTCGAGGGTCATCGGCGAGGTGCCGTTGTAGTAGGTGTCCTTCGGGTTGATGCCCTGCTTGATCGCCGTCGCCAGCACGTAGGGCTTGAACGAGGAACCCGGCTGGCGGTGGGCCTGCCAGGCGTAGTTGAATTCTTCTTCGCCTTCTTCGCCCGGGGTCGAGGCGAGGGCGAGGATCGCGCCGGTCTTCGGGTCGACCGAGGCGAGGCCGGTGGCCGGCCCGCCGCCGCCGTAGCAGACCCCCGATTCGGAGCAGCTGGCGACCGCCGCTTCGGCGTCGGCCTGCAGCGTCGGGTCGATCGTCGTGTAGGCCTTGAGGCCGCCGTTGCGGACCGTGTTGATCCCGTAGCGTTCGATCAGTTCCTGTTCGACCAGGTTGAAGAGGAAGGGGTCGTTGACGTGGGTGTAGCGGTGGCCAGCGTGGACGCCGAGGCCGCTGGTGCGCGCCTGCAGGTAGCGGGCGTGGGTGATGTACCCCTGTTCCCACATCGTCCCGAGCACCTCGTTGCGCCGCTGCAGCGCCGCCTTCGAGTCGAGGAACGGGTTGTATTCGGAGGGCGCCTGCGGCAGCCCGGCGATCATCGCCGCCTCGGTCAGGTTCAGTTCCCGCGCCGGTTTGTTGAAGTAGGTCTGCGACGCCGCTTCCACCCCGAGCGCGGTCTGCCCTTCGTTGGTCCCGTACGGCGCCGTGTTCAGGTAAGTGTCGAGGATCCACTTGCGGCTGTGCTTTTCGAACAGCTCTTCCGCCAGCGCCGCTTCCTTGATCTTGCGCTTCAGCGTGTCTTCGGGGTGGCGGATGTAGAGGTTGCGGACCAGCTGCTGGGTGATCGTCGAGGCGCCCTGGACCGGCTTGCCGCCCGCCAGCACGTCCTTCCAGGCGGCGCGAGCGATGCCGGCGTAGTCGAGGGCGCCGTGTTCCCAGAAGTTCTTGTCCTCGATCGAGACCGTGGCGTTCTTCAGCACCTGCGGGATTTCCGACCCGGAGATCGGCTGGCGCACGTTTTCGGACTTGATGTAGCCGATCAGCTTGCCGTCGGCGCCGTAGATCGCCGAGGTGCGGCCCTTCTGCACCGGGTGGAGGCTGGATAGCGCGGGCGCCGAGTTGTAGACGTTCAGCGCCCAGGCGGCGGCGATCCCGCCCGCCGCGACGATCACGCCGAGCACGATCACGATCGGAATCGCGACCTTGTGCCAGCGCGTATGGTGCGGCCGACGTCGCCGCCTGCGGATCCGAGTCGCCATCGGCCCGCAATTTTAGAGAGGCAAACCCTTCGGCCGGTTAAAAAAGGACGCCCTGGCAATCTGCGCCCAGCTGTTCCTTTTGCCCACTATTCCGGCATAGGGGCTCCTGGGAACAGCTGACGAGGGTTTGACTAGGAGCGCAGCTTGTAGCCGCTCTGGAAGAGGCGCAGGTTGAGGAGGAAGAGCGCCGTCGTGGCCAGCGTCAGCGCTCCCAGGGCCAGCGGGATGTTGACTTCGGTGAAGCCGACGAACCCGTAGCGGACCAGGGAGATCATGTAGTAGACGGGGTTGAACCGGGTCAGCGTCTCGAACGGCTGCGGCAGGAGCGAGGCCGAGTAGAAGACGCCGCCGAGGAAGATCAGCGGCGTCAGGATGAAGGTCTGGGCGAAGGCGACGTCGTCGAACTGCTCGGCGCGGACGCCGATCAGCACGCCGAGGTTGGCGAAGAAGAAGCCGACCAGGAAGATCGCCGGGATCAGCACCAGCGCGTGCTCGACCGGCAGGCTGGTGAGGACGATCGAGACGACGAAGGTGAGCGTGGCGACGATCAGCCCGCGGACGAAGCCTCCGAGGCAGAAGGCGAGCAGCAGCTCGCGCGGCGAGGCGGGCGAGGAGAGCTGATCGTGGATCGCGCCGAGGAACTTCTGCTGCAGGATCGAGGAGCTGTTGTTGGTGAAGGCGTTGGTGGCGAACGCCATCATGATCAGCCCGGGGATGACGAAGACGATGTATTCGATCCCGTGCAGCTCCTTGATCCGCGAGCCGAGCGCGCCGCCGAAGACCGAGATGTAGAGGAACGTTTCGAGCAGCGGCCCGCCCAGGGTCTGTTTCTTGATCTTCATGAAGCGCGAGATCTCGCGCCGCCAGAGGCTGAAGAAGCGGATCTGCCAGGTGCTCATAGGGCAACCTCCCCCTTGTTCTCCAGAGATTGAGAGGCCGAGCGAAGCGAGGCCGTCGAAGATCCCCGGGGACCAAAGAGAGAAGCCGACCGCCGTCGGGAGAACGCCCT
>JAFDWF010000209.1 GCA_018268575.1 Actinomycetota bacterium | reverse complement strand
ACGATCTCCCAGAGCTCGTCGGTGACTATCTGCCTTGCCATCTCGCGCCTCCCTTGGTTCGGGTTGACGCGTTATGGGATTCGGGCCTGAGGGCTCAGATCCTCTTTTCGATAGGGGCCCTAAGAGGGGCTCTTACCCGAGCCGCGGACCCGCCGGGATCGGGGGGGCGATCTCGACCGGGGCTGCGAGGTCGGCGGGTTCCGGCTCGGGCGGAAGGTCGACGGGGGCTTCAGACGTCGCCGTGCCGAGCGCCGCCAGACGCTGGTCGGCCTCGGCGAGATCGGAGCGCTCGTCGGGGCATTGGCGCAGGAAGGCGTCGAGGTCGGGGCGCAGGGCGATGGCGGTGTCGACGGTCGGGTCGCCGCCGGGTTGGTAGGCGCCGATCGCGATCAAGTCCTCCTTGTCGCGGTAGGCGGCCAGCAGGCGGCGCAGCTCAGCGGCCGCGGCGATCGACTCCGACGGCTGGATCTCGGTGGTCAGGCGGGAGACGCTCGCGAGGACGTCGATCGCCGGGTAGTGGTTCGCGTGGGCGAGATCACGGCTGAGGACGACGTGGCCGTCGAGGATCGAGCGGACCGCGTCGGCGATCGGCTCGTTCATGTCGTCGCCGTCGACCAGCACCGTGTAGAGGCCGGTGATCGAGCCCTCCGGACTGGTGCCCGCGCGCTCCAGGAGGCGGGGGAGGAGGGCGAAGACGCTCGGCGTGTAGCCGCGCGTCGCGGGCGGCTCGCCGATCGCCAGGCCGACCTCCCGCTGGGCCATCGCGAAGCGGGTCACCGAGTCCATCATCAGCAGGACGTCTGCACCCTGGTCACGGAAGTGCTCGGCGATCGCGGTCGCCGCGAAGGCCGCCTTGATCCGCACCAGCGCCGGCTGGTCGGAGGTGGCGACGACGACGACCGAGCGCTCCAGCGCCGCGCCGAGGTCACGCTCGACGAACTCGCGCACCTCGCGGCCGCGCTCGCCGACCAGGGCGATCACGTTGACGTCGGCCGAGGTCGAGCGGGCGATCATCCCGAGCAGGGAGGACTTGCCGACGCCGGAGCCGGCGAAGATGCCGAGTCGCTGGCCCTGGCCGCAGGGGACGAAGGCGTCGAGCGCCCGCACGCCGAGCGCCAGGCGCTTCTCGATCCGCGGCCGGCCCAGCGGCTCCGGTGGGTCCGCGGCGACCGAGCGGGTGCCGTCGACGGCTAGCGCCGCGCCGTCGAGCGGCCGGCCGAAGGCGTCGACCACCTGACCGAGGAGGGCCTCGCCGACCGGCACCCGGAAAGCCTCGCCCTCGGCGGCGACCGGCTTGCCGGGGCCGATTCCGCTCATCTCGCCGAGCGGCATCAAGAGGGTGCGCGAGTCGCGGAAGCCGACCACCTCGGCGGGCACCGGCGGGCGCTCGCGGCCGGTCTCGACCAGGCAGACCTCGCCGACCTCGGCCTCCAGGCCGCTCGCCTCGATGATCAGCCCGATCACGTCGCGGACGCGGCCCCGCCGCACCACCAGGTCGGCACGGTCGATCGCCTTCCCGGCCGCCGCGAGCGCGCCGCTCAACCCGTCCCCGCCTGCTGGGCGACGACCTTCGCCGCGCGTTCGAGCTGGGCCCTGATCTGGGCGTCGACCTCACCGGCCGCCGTCCGCACCAGGCAGCCGCCGCGCTCGATCCGGCGGTCCTCGCGGATGGTCAGCTCACCTCCGTGCTCGACGCCGAGCTCGTCGATCGAGTCGCGCACCAGCCCGCCGTCCTCGGGGTTCACGAGCAGCGTCGCGGGAAGGGGCTCGGTGAGCCGACGCAGCGCGCCGCGGACGACGTCCAGCACCGCCTCCGGGCGCGCCTCGAGTTCCCCGCCCAGCACCTTCTCGGCGATCCGCAGCGCCAGCTCCACGGCGACCGGCTCGGCGGCCGTGGCCGCCGTCGCGCTCGCCTGGTCAAGACGCCCCGCCGCCGACGCCAGCGTCCGTGCCGCGCCGCTCACCTCGGCGCGGCCGGCCGCCAGGCCCTCCTCGTAGCCTTCTGCCCGGGCCGCGTCCAGCGCCGCTTCCTGCGCGGCTTCCGCTGCCGCCAGCTGCTCCGCGGCCGGCCGCGGCACCGCCAGTTCGGGAAATTCAAATGACGAGTTCATCGCCGCCCCGGTTGCCGACCGTCAGCTCACCTTCCTCCTCGAGCCGGCGCACCTCGGCGACCACCCGGCCCTGCGCTTCCTCGACCACCGATTTGCGCTGCGGCGGCTGGTATTCCATCTCCTCGACCAGCAGCTCGGAGCGCCGTTCGGAGACGTTTGACAGGACCCGTTCGCGCACCTCGTCGGGGACGCCGCGCAGCGCCAGGGTGAGGTCCGCGTCCTCGACCCCTTTGAGCACCGACTGCAGCGCCCGGTCGTCGAGTTTGACGATGTCCTCGAAGGTGAAGAGCAGCGCCCGGATCTCTTCCGCCAAGTCCTCGTCGGAGCGCGCGAGCGTCTCCAAGACGTTGCGCTCGGTAGGGCGGTCGGCGTGGTTCAAGATGTCGGCCAGCGACTGCACGCCGCCCGAGCTCGCGTACTCCTCGGAGAGCACGTTGGAGAGCTTCTGGCGCATCACCCCCTCGACCTCGCGGATGACCGCCGGGCTGGTCTCGCTCATCCGCGCGATCCGCAGCGACACGTCCGCCTGTTCGCGCTCGTCGAGGAGTGCCAGCGTCTCGGCGGCCAGCGTGGTGTAGAGGCTGGAGATGATCAGCGCCTTGGTCTGCGGCGCCTCGTTGCGCAGGAAGGCGACGATCTGCTCCGGCGGCGTCCGCGCCAGGAACTCGAAGGGGCGCATTTCGATCACCGCCGAGAGGCGGCCGGTGATCTCCGCCGCGCGCTCCGGCCCGAGTGCCCGCTCCAGCACTTCGCGCGCGTAGTCGACGCCGCCCGCCGCGATCGAGCTCAGCGCCAGCGAGTTCTCGCTGACCTCCCCGAGCACTTCCTCGATCTGCTCGCGGGGGATGTCGCCGGCCTTCGCCATCTCCAGCGAGAGCTCCTCGATCTCCGCCTCCGAGAGGTGGCTGAAGACCTCGGCCGCCTTCGTCGGCCCGAGCGCGACCAGCAGCACGGCGGCCTTGCGTCGCCCCCGTAGCCGCGGTGGGTCGCCGCCTCCCGAGCGGATCAGCGAGACGGCGTCGCCGGAGTGCTCGAGTGGGACGAGCTCGTTCGGCGCGACCACTAGCCCTCTTTCATCCAGGACCGCAACTGCTGGGCGACTTTGTCGGAGTCCATCGCCGCCACCTCGTCGGCATTGCTGGGCAGGGTCGGACGGTCCTCGTCCCAGTCGTCTTCACTCGCGCGGTGCACTTCGAGTTCGGCCAGCGAGGTGGGCGCGTTCAGTTCCTTCAGCCAGATCGGTTCGGCCAGCACTTCGTCCTGTTTGCGACGCAGGTGACGCGCGGCGAAGATCAGGAAGCCGACGCCCGCCAGGCCGATCAGGCCGTACTTCACATATTCCGTGATCCCCGGCCCGGCCGGCGCCGCCACTTCCGGCGGCTTGGCGAAGGCGATCTGGCTGACGGTGAGGGTGTCGCCGCGTTTTTTTTCGATCCCGGCAGCGCCGGCGATCGCCTTTTCGAGCTGCGCCACTTCCGCCGGCGGGACAGATTTGTCGAGAATCAGCGCGACGTGCTGACGGTTCACGGCGCCCGGCGCCACCTGGGTGTGGGTGATGGTCTTGTTGACCCCGTACTGGGTTTCTTCGTTGGCCCGTTTGTAGTTGGAGTTGCCACCGCCCGCGCCGGTGCCGGCCGCGTAGCCGGGGATGTTCCCCGCCGTCCCCGCCGCGCCGCCCGCCCCCACCGCCGCGGCGCCTTTCAGCGACTCGTGTTCGGCCTGCCTCGCCAGCGGCACTCCCTTTTTGGCGTATTCGAGTTTGCTCTGCGTGGAGTGGTTGGCTTCGACTTCGGCCTGCACCTGCACGCGCCCCTTTTCAGGTCCGATCGTCCGCGCCAGCAGGCTGTCGAGCCGCGTTTCCATGCTCTGGTCGTAGCGCGCCTGGATCGCCTGTTTGGAGACCCCGCCGCCGACCACACCGCCTTCCCCGGCGGGCCAGAGGGTGGCGCCGCTGCCGTCGGTGATCGTCACGTTGTTGGCATTCAGCCCTTCGACGCTGGCCGCGACCAGGTGGGCGATGCCGCGCGTCGGCCCGGGGCCGAGCCGGCCGCCCGCGTCGGTGGCGATCAGCACCGCCGCCGTCGGTTTTATCGCTTCTTCGGAGAAGAGCTGTTCTTCGGGGAGGGTGAGCTGGACGTTCGAGCTCTTCACCCCTTCGACCTGGTCGATGGTCCGTTCGAGTTCGCCCTCCAGCGCCCGCTGGAAGGTGACTTTCTGCTGGAAGTCGCTGGCCCCGAACTGCTGCGAGTCGAAGAGTTCGAAGCCCGGTTTGCTGCCGCCGAGCACGTTGCTTTCGGCCAGCGCGATCCGCGCTTCGGCGACGTTCGCGCTCGGCACGCCGACGGCGGTGCCCCCGTTCTGCAGCTGATAGGGGATGCCCTTCGCCGTCAGCGCTTCGGTCACCTGGCCGGTTTCGGCCGGTTCGATCCCGGTGGCGAGCGTCGTGTAGCTCTGCTTCGTCGCCATCTGGAAGAGGACGAAGGCGAGGATGACCAGCGCCAGCGCGGCGCCGCCTAACGCGAGTTTGCCCCGAGTGGAGAGCCTGGCGAGGACGGTTTTGATCTGGGCCATGTCAGATCTGGGTGTGGAAGATTTCGGTGTACGCTTCGACCGCCTTGTTGCGGACCTGCGCGGCGAGCTGCATCGAGAGCTGCGCTTCCTGGACCGCCGTCACCACCGAGCTGATGTCCTTCGTCTGCCCGGTCGCCAGTGCTTGGGCCTGTCCCGAGGCCGCTTCCTGGGTCTTCTGCAGTTCGCCGATCGCGTTGGTCAGCATCGAGCCGAAGCCGCCCGCCGGGCCGGCTTGCCGGCCGGGCGCGGATTCCGCCGGGCCCACCGAACCCTGCGGGCCGAGCGAGATCTGCTCGGCCGCTTTGCCGATTGCTGAGATCGGCAGGGTCATCAGAGCAGTTCGATCGTTTTCGCGAAGACCTGCTTGGTCGTCTGCATCGCGGTGACGTTGGCCTGATAGGAGCGCGAGGCGTCGATCAGGTCGGTCATTTCTTCGACCGGGTTGACGTTCGGCATTTCCACGTAGCCCTTGGCGTTGGCTTCCGGATTGCTTGGTTCGTAGACCTGGCGCAGGGGGGTGGTGTCGGGGATGATCGCCGCGACTTCGACGCCCGCCGCTTCACGGCCTCCGCCGAGCACCCCGGCCAGCGTGCCGGCGAAGCTGCCGTTGCCGGTCTGCTCCCGCAGGACGACGTCCTGGCGCCGGTACGGCCCGCCTTCTGGCGTCCGCGTCGACTGCGCGTTGGCGAGGTTGGCCGAGGTGACGTCCATCCGTAGCCGTTGGGCAGTGAGCCCCGAGGCCGAGATTTCGAGCGCCGAGAAGAGGGACATCAGGCGTTCATCCCCAGCGCCGTGCGCATGATCTGGAGCCGCGAGCCGGCGACCTGCTCGAGCGCCTCGATTTCAAGCCCGTTTTCGGCCAGCTTGGCCGCTTCGGCTTCGCTGTCGACGCCGTTGCCGTCGGCGCGGACGACGCCGCTGTTCATCTGTTCGGGCGCGAAGGAGACGTTTTCGATCGCTTCGGCGCCTTGGCCCAGAGCGTTGCTCAGGGCGGCGTGGAAGTTCACGTCGCTGGGCTTGAAGCCGGGCGTGTCGGCGTTCGCGATGTTGTTCGCGAGGACGCTGTTGCGCAGCGTTGCGCCGGAGATGGCACGCATCAGGGCGATCTGGGTCGGGTCGAGTACGCTCATCCGCGGATGGCCCGGTGATCGGCCGGCGTCGCCGAAGGTTTAGGCGGATCTGGTCTCGCGGCCCCCGGTTTGGCGCAGAATTATTTTCTTTCGAGACATCCGGTCAAGTGGCGGGTTTCGTTGTCGATAAGGACACGGATGCCGGAGAGCGGTGAACACAATTGGCCTGGGGACGAGTTCGGCTCGTTCCTCGATCGCCTCGGGGCGAGGGAAGAGGAGAGCGCGCATCTGCTAGATCGTCTGCCGGTGATCATCTACGCCTCCGAGCTGGGCGAGAACGGCCGCTGGCGCTACGTCAGCCCCCAGGTCGAGGAGATCCTCGGCTTCAAACCGGAGGACTTCCTCTCCGACCCCAGCCTCTGGGCGCGACAGGTCCATCCCGACGACCGCCTGCGGGCGCTCGCGGTGGAAAGCCACGATGCGCTCGGCAACCGCGACACCCGCCCGGTCGAGTACCGCATGTACACCGCCGCCGGGCGGATCGTCTGGATGCTCGACGAGGCGGTGCTGGAGCCCGACGCGGCCGGCGTCCCGGTCTGGCACGGCGTCCTTTACGACATCTCCGAGCGCAAGACCGCCGAGATCGACCTGCAGCGCTCCCTCGCCCAGCAGGCGGTGGTGGCGCGGCTCGGTGAGCGGGCGCTGAAAAACGGTGACCCGGAGGCGCTGATGCGCGACGCGGTGGCCTTGATCGGCGAACTCGACGGGGTCGAGCGGGCCTGCATCTGGGAGGTCGCCCGCGACGGCCGCCGGCTCAACCTGCGGGCGGGCCTCGACGACACCATGCTCGGCTCCGGCCGGCGGATCTCGGCCGGGCGCGAATCGCACGCCGGCACCGCTCTGGACGCGGGCGTGCCGGTGATCGTCCCCGACTGGTCGGCCGAGGAGCGCTTCACGATGCCGCCCGCGGTGCGGGCGCTCGGCGCCTCCAGCTCGCTTGCGGTGCTGATCGACGGCAAGGACCGGCCCTTCGGCGTGCTCGACGTCCACTCCGGCGAACGCGGCCGCTTCGACCCCAAGGACGTTCCCTTCCTGGAAGCCTCCGCCAACGTCCTCGCCGACACCTTCGAGCGCCACGCCGCCGACAAGGCGCTCCGCCACCGGGTCCTCCACGACGCCCTCACCGGCCTCCCCAACCGGCTCAGCTTCGTCGACTCGGTCGACGACGCGCTCGGCCGCGCCTCGGTCTCCGGCTCGCCGGTCGGGACCCTCTTCCTCGACCTCGACCACTTCAAGCTGATCAACGACAGCCTCGGCCATCACGCCGGCGACGCCCTGCTGCGCGCGGTGGCGCCGCGGCTGCGCTCCCACCTGCGCCCCGGCGACATCGTCGCCCGCTTCGGCGGCGACGAGTTCGGGATCCTGATCGACCGCCTCGCTGACGACGCCGAGGCGGTCGCGATCGCCGAGCGGGTCGCCTCGGCCTTCGCCCAGCCGTTCTCGATGCAGGGGGTCGACCACTACGTCAACGCCTCGATCGGGATCGCCGTGGCGCGCCTCGCCGACGGCGGCTCGACCAACGCCGAGCTCTTGATCCGCGATGCCGACGCGGCGATGTACCGGGCCAAGGAAGGCGGGCGCAACCGCTCGGTGCTCTTCGATGCCGAGATGCGGGCGACCGCCGCGCGACGCCTGGAGACCGAACGCGATCTGCGCGGCGCGGTCGAGCGCGAGGAGCTCGAGCTGCGCTACCAGCCGATCGTCAACCTGCGCAGCGGCGAGGTGACCGGGCTCGAGGCGCTGGTCCGCTGGCGCCACCCCACCCGCGGCCTGCTCGAGCCGCGCGATTTCGTCTCGATCGCCGAGGACAGCGGCCTGATCGAGCCGATCGGGCGCTGGGTCCAGGATCGCGCCGCCCGCCAGATCCTCGAATGGCACGAGCTGCGCCCCGACGCCCGTCCGCTCGACGTCGCGGTCAACCTCTCCGCCCGCCAGGTCGCCCACCGCGGCCTCGCCGCCAACGTCGCCGAGGTGATCGCCCGCACCGGCCTCGACCCGGTCCACCTGCGGCTGGAGATCACCGAGACCGTGCTGGTCGAGGAGTCGGCCGCCGCGATCGCCTCACTGGAAGCGCTGAACGAGCTCGGCGTCCGCCTCGTCCTCGACGACTTCGGCACCGGCTACTCCTCGCTCGCCTACCTCAACCGCTTCCCCTTCCACGCGCTGAAGATCGACCGCTCCTTCGTCGACACGCTTGGCGTCGAACAGGAGGGGACGGCGATCGTCGAGGCGGTGATCGGGATGGCGCGGGCGCTGTCGCTCGACGTGATCGCCGAGGGCGTCGAGAAGGAGATCCAGCTCGACGAGCTGCGCCGGCTCGAGTGCGACTACGGCCAGGGCCACCTCTTCCACGAGGCGCTGCGGGCGGAGGAGATCAGCCGCCTGATCGCCACCGACTCGCTCGACTATTCCGGGATTTCGTCGACCAGGTAGCTGTTCGACAGCAGTTCCGAGGCTTTCGGCTGGTTCGAGATCAGTTCTTCGTCGTGCATCCAGGCGCCGAACGCTTCCCACTCCTTCGGGTCCATGTAGCCGAAGGGCTTGCCCGCGGTACGGGCGCCGAGCAGCGGCAGCGTCGCTTCGACCTCGGCTGCGGCCAGTTTCGGTTCGAGGTCAGGGTTGGCGGCGAGGATCGCTTCGGTCGCCGCTTTCGGATCTTTCACCGCCGCTTCGGTGCCGCGCCGCAAGGCGCTGATGAAGAGGCGGATCCGCTGGCCCTCTTCTTCCAGGGTCGAGCGGCGGGCGACGAGGACCAGCTCGTCGTAGGTCGGCACGCCGAGTTTGTCGACCGTGGTGATCTCGGGTTCCTTGCCCCGTTCGCGCAGGTCGACGCCCTCGACGTTGGAGTAGCCGCCGAGCATCGCCTGGGCCGAGCCGGAGATCAGCGAGGGCAGCAGGCCGAAGCCGACGTTGACCAGCTTGATGTCTGAGAGCGAGAGGTGCGCCCGCGCCAGGATCGTCTTCATGAAGGCTTCCTGGTAGGGGATGCCGGCGTAGGAGACGGTCTTGCCTTTCAGGTCGGCGACGCCTTTGACCCCTTCCTTGCCGCCGCCTTTGAGCCAGATCAGCGAGGTCAGCGGCTGGTTCACCAGCGCCGCCACGGCGACCACGTCGAGGCCCTTTTCGCGCGCCAGCATCACCTCGGGCTCGTAGGTGATCGCCAGGTCGGCGCGGCCCGCGGCGACGTCTTTGATCGGCGCCGAGGGATCGGAGGGCGAATCGATCGTCAGGTCGAGCCCGGCTTCCTTGAAGAACCCTTCTTCCTGCGCCATGTAGATCCCGGCGTGATCGGGGTTGGGATAGAAGTCGAGGTCGAGCGTCAGCTTTTCCGGTTCCCCCTTGCCGGTCTCGGACTTGGCACCGCAGGCGGCAAGGCCGGCGGCGAGGATCAGCAGGGAGAGGGCGACGGCGCTCACCCGGGCGGCGTGGGGCTTCATCCCCTGGTTTCTACCGCCAATTGATGACGAGGCGCTGTGCGAGGGCGGTCAGGCCGACCAGGAGGACGCCGATCACGGCGAGGATCACGGTCGCGGCGAACATGTCGGCGATTTCGAGATTCGCGTTGTCCTGGATGATCAGCCGCATCAGACCGGAGTTGGAGCCGGCGAGCTCGGCGAAGAGCGCGACGATCGGCGCGACCGCGACCGCGATCTTCGCGCCGCTGAAGAACCCCGGTAGGGCGGAGGGGGCTTCGACGCGGCGGAAGATCGCCCAGCGCGAGCCGTCGAGCGTGCGCATCATCTTCACCGCCTCGGGGTCGACCGAGCGCAGCCCGTCGAGCGTCGCGACGAGGATCGGGAAGAAGCAGGCGAGCGCGACGACGATCACCTTGACCCAGATCCCGAAGCCGAACCAGACGACCAGGATCGGTGCCAGCACCACCACCGGCACTGCCTGCACGGCGACGCTGAGCGGGAAGACGGCGTCGCGGAGGAGGCGCGAGAAGCGCATCGCGACCGCCAGCGCGATCCCGGCGACGACGCCCGCAAGCAGGCCGATGAGGATCTCGCGCAGGGTCACCCAGGTGTTTTCCCAGAGCACCGCGCGGTTGCTCCAGAGCGCGTCGGCGACTTCGGCGGGGGAGGGGACCAAGAACGGTTCGAGGTTCAGCGCTTCGGCGATCCAGCCGGTCGAGGCGGCGATCTGCCAGAGCCCGACCAGCGCGGCGAGCACCAGCACCGGGAGGATCCAGCCGAGGATGAGGCGGCGGTTCATCGCTCGCTCCCCCTTGAGCTGTTCCTTTTGGCCTCTGGAAGGCCAAAAGGAACAGCTGGGGCGGGGGGCTCTCGCCGCGCGCCCGCGTGCAGTGCCCGCAACGCCGCCTCGCGGGCGGCGACGAACTCGGGATCGGTGACGGCGCCATCGCGGTCGGCGGCGCGCGGGTCGGGGGCGCGCAGCTCCTTCACGATCCGGCCGGGGCGGGCGGAGAGGACCAGCACCCGGTCGGCGAGGTAGAGCGCCTCCTCGAGGTCGTGGCTGACCAGCAGCACGGTGCGGCCGCCGGGCCGCAGGGCGCCCGCCAGCCACCCCTGCATCTCGGCGCGGCTGATCGCGTCGAGCGAGGCGAACGGCTCGTCGAGCAGCAGCATCGGCTTGCCTGCCACCAGGGTGCGCAGGAAGGCAACCCGCTGGCGCATCCCGCCGGAGAGCTCCTGCGGCCGCGACCGCTCGAAGCCGGCGAGGCCGAAGCGGTCGAAGAGCTCGCCCGCCTGGCGGCGCGCCTCGGCCTTGCCGACGCCGCGGTTGCGCAGCGCCAGCGCCGCGTTGTCGAGGGCCGAGAACCAAGGGAGGAGGAGGTCGCGCTGGGGCATGTAGGCGCAGCGGGAGAGGCGGCCCGCGGCGTCGGCGGCGCCCTCGACCTCGATCGTGCCGCCGCCCGGCTCGCGCAGCCCGCAGGCGATCTCCAGCAGGGTCGACTTGCCGCAGCCGGAGGGGCCGACCAGGGCGACGACCTCGCCCGCCGAGACCTCGAGCTCGATCGAGTCCAGCGAGCGGAGCTCGCCGTAGGCGTGGGAGAGGCCTCGCGCGACGACGCTCACGCTGTTATCCTTCCGCACTCCGCACTGTCGACCTAAAAAGTCGAGAAAGTCGAGAAGCAGCATCGGTGCGGAGACCGCGGCAAGGAACAGATATCTATGGACCCGGCAATCGTCCTATTCGGACTCTGTATCGGAGTGCTCGTCGGCATGACCGGCATGGGTGGCGGGTCCCTGATGACCCCCCTGCTGATCCTGATCTTCGGCACCTCGCCGACGACCGCGATCGGCACCGACATCGTCTACTCGGCGATCACCAAGATGGTCGGCAGCTGGCGCCACCTGAAGCTGGGGACGGTCAACCTCGAGCTGGTCAGATGGCTCAGCTTCGGCAGCGTCCCGGCCGCGGTGGCGGGCGTCGCCCTCGTCTCGGTGCTGGAGGCCCACATCTCCGAAGACCGGCTCAACTCGCTGGTCTACGCGGTGCTCGGCGGCACCCTGCTGATGGTCGGCGTGGTCACCCTGACCAGGGCGCTGATCCTGCGCGGCCTGATCGACGAGCGCGAGCGCTTCGAGGTCGAGACCCGGCACAAGGTCGCCGCGGTCGTGATCGGCGCCACCACCGGCTTCGTCATCGGGATCACCTCGGCGGGCTCGGGCACGGTGATCGCGATCCTCCTGATCGCTGTCTACCGGCTGGCGCCGAAGCGGGTCGTCGGCACCGACATCGTCCACGCCGCGATCCTGCTGACCGCCGCCGGGCTCGCCCACATCGTCGCCGGCAACGTCGACTTCGGCCTCGCCGGGAACATCCTGGTCGGCTCGATCCCGGGCGTGATCATCGGCGCGGCGCTCTCCGACAAGGCTCCGCAGGCCTTCATCCGCGTCGCCCTCGGCATCGTCCTGATGGCCTCCGGCATCGTCACGATCCAGAAGGGCGACTCGACCGTCTGGCCGATCGCGGCGGGCGTCGCCGCGATCCTCCTGGCCGGCGTCCTCTACGCCCCGCACTACATGAACAAGCGCTACCGGCGCGAGCAGGAGCGGGCGACGGGGTCGGCCGAGGCCTCTCGGTCCGCCGCCTGAGTGGGCCTGCGGCTTCGGGCCGGGCCTCCCAGCCCGGGTCCCCGGCCCGCCCGCCGGACGGCCGGTTGTTTTAATTCGTCACATGCGTGTCTCAGCCAAGGCCGACTACGCCGTTCGCGCCGCCATCGAGCTTGCCGCCGCCGGGGAGGGGGAGCCGGTCAAGGGGGAGCGCCTCGCCACTTCCCAGGACATCCCGTTGCAGTTCCTCGAGCACATCCTGCTCGAGCTGAAGCACCAAGGCCTGGTCCGCGCCCGGCGCGGCGCCAAGGGCGGCTACTGGCTCGCCCGACCGGCGGACGAGGTGACCGTGGCCGACGTCGTCCGCGCGGTCGAGGGGCCGATCGCAAACGTTCAGTCGATGCCGCCGGAGACGATCGAATACGCGGGCAACGCGGAGAGCCTGCGTGAGGTCTGGATCGCGGTGCGCGCCAACATCCGCTCGGTGCTCGAGGTGGTCACGCTCGCCGACCTCGTCTCCGGCACCCTGCCGAGCTCGGTCGAGGCGCTGGCCGCCGAGCCCGACGCCTGGGCCGCGCGCTAGCGGTGCGACCACCAACGTCTGCCGGGTCCTGGACGGCCTCAGATGATCGTCGGGCGGCGTCCTCAGTCGCCTGAGTAGCGCTGCTACTCAGGCTCCCTGCGTCCTTGCCCGCCGACCCCTGAGTCTCGCCAGAACTCTGGCAACGTTGGCGGTCACACCACTAGTTCAGCTACGGCGTCAGGCGTGCTGAAGCAGGATTGCGGCCAGGATCCCGGCGAAGCCGAGGATCATCGCCATGAACATCGACAGGATGATCGCGAGGAGGGTGCGAAAGTCGGCGCGAGCCTCGTTGCGGACCGCCGCGAATTCGGTCCGCATCGCGGCGAAGCCGTTGTCCATTTTCGTCTCGAGCCGATCCACTTTCTTCTCCAGTCCGACGATGCTCCGCTCATCCCAAATCATCCGCATGGCCCGATAGAAGCACCCCCGCTGACCGACTTCAAGAGACGTCACACAAGATTTTCAAAGCCGCGCTATTTCTTCGCGACCGGCACCGGAGCCCGACGAGCCGACCCGCACCGTCACTGCGGATCCCACGGGCGCGCCATCCAGCTGAGGCAGGTCCAGCCGATCGCCGGCGGCGCGCCGCCGGGCTCGACCACTTCGCCGAATTTGAAGGTGGTCAGGGCGCAGTTGGCGGAGCCGAGGTGCCAGATCCGGTCGTACATCTCGGCCCTGAAGGCGGCGCCGATCACCGCGTCGAGGAGGAAGAAGCGGGTGAGGATCCCGTGCGTGACGAGCAGGGGAAGCTCGTCGTCGCCTGCCTCCGCGGCATCGGCCTCGAGCCGCGCCTTGAGCTGGTGGACGCGCTCGATCGCCTCCTCGAACGTCTCGCCGCGGTGGTACTCGAAGGCGTAGGAGAGAGGCTCCGGCTCGAGGTCGAGCGCCGCCCCGACCGCCGCCGCGGTTTCGGTGGCCCGCCGCATCGGGCTGGTCAAGAGGCGGGTGATCCCCTGCTCGCGCAGCGCCTCGCCCGCGGCGGCGGCCTGGGCGCAGCCGCGGGCGGTCAAGACGTCGCCCTGTTCCTGGGTCAGCGGCTCCTCGCCGGTGTGGGCGTTGCGCGCCGACTCGCCGTGGCGCAGGAAGAGAAACCTCATCGGGTGGCGTCGCTCACTCGGCGGCGGGCGCGGCGCCCGCGACGACGTCGACGAAATTCTCCAGGTGCCGGGTCGTCCAGCACTCGAAGGTGCCGTCGCAGAAGCGTTCGTAGGAGGACATCACCGAGTCACCGTAGTTCCAGTAGAGCTTCGGCTCCGGGTTCAGCCAGAAGAGCCGCCCGGCCCGCTCCGAGATCCGGGCGAAGACGTCGGCGTGGGGCTCGCGGCCGTTCGTGCGCGCGTCGCCGAGCACGATCACGGTCGAGCGCGGGTCGAGGTCCTCGGAGATCTCGGTCAGGAACTCCAGCCACACGCGGCCATAGTCGGTGTAGCCGGAGATGTCGGCGACGCCGCCCTCGCTGGAGATCTTGCGGGCCACGGCGGCGAAGTCGCGCTCGTGCTCGAAGACGTCGGTGACCTCGGAGATCCGCTCGATGAAGACGAAGCTGCGCAGCTTGCGGAACGAGTCGTGGAGGGCGTGGAGGACGGAGAGGAAGAAGACGCTGGCCGAGGTGACCGAGGTGGAGACGTCGCAGAGGACGTAGATCTCGGGCCGGCGCGGGCGCTTCGGCCGGTAGCGCAGGTGCATCGGCACGCCGCCGGTCTCCAGCGAGGCGCGCATCGTCCGCCGCACGTCGACCATCTGGCCCTTCTTGCGCCCGCGCTGCTCGTGGCCGAGGGTGGCGAGCCGGCGCTTCATCTGCGAGACGGCGCGGTGGACGGCAGCGAGGTCCTGGGTCGGGCTGGTGGGGAGGGCGCGGTCGAGCTCGGCCAGCGGGCGCGAGGCGGGCAGGGTCTCGGTGCGTTCGATCAGGTCGCGTTCGAGTTCGCGGCGCAGGTGGCGCTCGAAGCCGGAGAGCTGGTCGCGGTCGAGCGGTGGGCGCTCCTCGCCGCTCTCGGTCGGCGGCTGGGCGCCGGCGCTGAGCCCGAGTGAGCGGCGGATCCGCTGCACGTCGACGCCGACCACGCCGGAGCCCTCCTCGCGGCCGAAGGCGGCGATCGCGAGGCGGGCGAGGTCGCGCAGCGCGTTGTCGTCACCGCGTTCCATCGCCTCCCGGATCAGCTCGCGCAGCTCCTCGGGGTCGAGCCGCTCTGCCTCACCCTCTCCGGCCGGCTGGGCGCCTTGGTTGATCTCGCTCGGGTCGCGCTCGCCGATCCCCTGCTCGATCGCGGCCGCCTCGGCGGCGCGGAAGAAGTAGCGGTCGAAGATCAGCTCGAAGACGCGGCGGTCGTCCTGGGACTTGGCGATCGTCGAGGCGAGCGCCTCGCGGAAGTCGTCCTGGGAGGTCCAGGGCACGTGCTCCAGCGCCGCGAAGGCGTCGAGGATCTCCGAGGTCCCCACCGCGACTCCCTCGCCGCGCAGCTCCTCGCAGAAGCCGAGCAGCCTCGGGCCGAACCCCGGTGGTCCGGGGTCCGCCTTGGGGCCGTAGGGCGACGCGGGGCTCACGCCTCGATAATAGGACCGTGAGCGCGGAGCGACCAAGCGTGCATATCTGGTTCTTCGCGCCGGGAGCGGAGCGCGAAAAGTTGTGATGAGCGTGGTGGATCGGTCGGCCGGGACGGTACTCGCCGCGCCCGATCCGGTCGCCGCGATGAAGGCGATGCGGCGGGCGCGGCGGCGCCGCTACGTCGCCCGCGCCGACGTGATGGAGGTGCTCTACCGGGTCTACCTGGGGGCGATCGCGGCCTTGTTCATCCTCGCCTTCCTGGCCGGGGCGCTACACGAAGTGCCCGCCGACCCGAGCTCGGTCGACGGCATCCGCGCCCACGGCCCGGCGGTTATCGGCATCGCCGTCGCCCTGCTCGTCTACGCCGGACTGCGGGCCGGGGCCCGGGGAGGGCCGCTGGCGATCGAGGCGGCCGAGGTTCGCTACACGCTCCTGGCGCCCGTCTCGCGGCGCACGGCGCTGCGCCCCGCGGCGCTGGCGCAGCTGCGGATCGCGACGATCTCCGGGGCGGTCTTCGGTGCCGTGGTCGGCAACTTCGTCTTCCGCCGCTTCCCCGGGACCGGGGTCGAGTGGATCGGCTCGCTGGCCGCCTTCGGCGCGCTGGTCCCGGTCGCCGTGCTCGGCTCGGCGCTGGTCGCCTCGGGGCGGCGCCTGCGGCCGGGGCTGGCCGCGATCCTCGGGGTGGCGCTGATCGCCTGGTCGGCTCTCGACCTGGCGCTCGGCTGGAGCAGCTCGCCGGCGACCTGGCTGGGCGAGCTGGCGACGCTGCCGCTGCAGAGCGGGGCGCAGGCGTGGCTGGCGGCGGTCGGTGCGGCGGTCGCCCTCACGGTGCTCGCCGCAGGCCTGCTCGGCCTCGGCGGCCTGCGGCTCGAGGAGGCCCGCCGGCGCGCCGAGCTGGTTGCCGAGATGCGCTTCTCGGCCTCGGTCCAGGACCTGCGCACGGTGATCCTGCTGCGCCGGCAGCTGGCCTCCGAGCACCCGCGCCGCAGGCCCTGGCTCCGCCTCGGGGCCGGATCGGCAAACCCGGTCTGGCGTCGCGACTGGCAGAGCTACCTGCGCTGGCCGGCCGTACGGGTCGCCCGCGTCGTCGTGGTCGCGATCGCCGCCGGTGGGCTCGCGGTCGGCGGCTTCGACCTCACCCCGGTGCTCTTCGCCCTGCCCGGGCCGTTGCTCCTCGTCGCCGCGCTCGACCTGATCGAGCCGCTCGCGCAGGAGAGCGACCACCCGACCCGGCGCCTGCTCCTGCCCTTTACCGCTTCCGCACTGATCCGCCGCCACCTCTACGCGGCGTTCGCGACGATGGCGCTGGTGTTGGCGATCGCCACCGCCACCGCGGCGCTCGCCGGCGGCGACCCAGGCCTCGCCCTCGGGGTCGGCGCCGTCGTCTTCCTGCCCCTGGCCGCGGTCCTCGTCTGCGCGGCCGCGGTCAGCGCCACCAACGACCCCTATGAGTTCATCCTCAGCCCGCAGCTGGCCCAGACCGCGAACCTCGCGCCGATCGTGGTCGCCTTGATCGCCGGCTTCCTGCCGCTGTTCGTCGCCTGGAAGGTCGAAGGCGGCAACGGCGCACGGGTCAGCGCCGCCTTCGGCACCGATCTGATCCTCGTCATCCTCGCCTTCGTCGGCATCGGCGTGCTGGCCTGGCGCTTCAACAAACGCGAAAAGGAGGCCCTATGAGCGGTGGCAACGGCGCCGGCGGAGCAATCGCGGCGACCAGCGGAGGCGGCGGCGCCGTCCCGGTGCTGAGCGCCCACGGCCTCGGCCGCAGCTACGACGGCTACATCGCCCTCGGCTCCTTCACCGTCGAGGTCGAGGCGGGCGAGTTCGTCGCCCTGATCGGGCCCAACGGGGCGGGCAAGACGACCTTCCTCAACCTCGCCGCCGGGCTGCTCGACCCGACCGCGGGCGGGATCGAGGTGGCCGGCGAGGTGCCGGGCTCGCTTGCCGCCCGCTCCGCCCTCTCCTACCTGCCCGACTCGCCGGTCTTCTACGAAGACCTGAGCGTCGTCGAGCACCTCGAGTACGTCGCCGCCCTGCACGGCGTCGTCGACCCGAGCGCGCGGATCGACGAGCTGATCTCCCGGCTCGGCCTCGACGGCTGGGAGGATGCGCTCGGCGCCGAACTTTCGAAGGGGATGAAGCAGAAGGCCTCGATCGCCCTTGCCCTGGTGCGCCCGTTCGCGGTCCTGCTCGCCGACGAGCCGCTTGACGGCCTCGACCCGCCGAGCCGCGAGGTCCTCTTCGACCTGCTTGCCGAGACCCGCGCCGCCGGCGCCGCGATCGTCGTCTCCACCCACCGCCCCGACGTGATCGCCGCCGCCGGTCGCTGCGTCGCGATCCGCGACGGCCGCCTCGCCTACGACGGCGCCCCCGACCCCAAGATCCTCATCGAGCTCTTCGACCGCTCCGAGCTGGAGGGGGCCTAACTAAGCAGTGATGCTCATGGCTTTAGATAGCTGAAAATGACAAGTAGAAGCCTGTCATTCAATAAAGTTTGACTTTACAACGAATGCGCTGTACTTTTTATTCACCTCCTCGGGTCGCTCTTGGGTGATCCGAGATGCAGAGTCGCCTTCGGGCGGCTCTTGCTATTTCAGGTGACACCACCCCTCCGGGCAACGAATCGCGCCTTCCTCGTCGTGGAGTTCCAGCGAGAGCTGAGCTTTGCGCAGGCGCCGAGGCTGCAGGCGCTGGTAGAACGAGTTCGGCGGCAGGGTGTGAGGCGACAGGGCATAGCTACGAGTTGAGTGAGGATTGATGATTCCGACCCCGGCATCGAACTCCTTGCGAACGATTTCAACCGGCAGTTTCAGGTCGCCGTCGTTGGAAATCACTACCGCCAAGTCGTAGCGAGCCCTGAAGCCATCGGCGAGCAGGTGGCTGGCCAGATTCACGTCAGATCCCTTCTCCTCCTGAATCCAGACTGATCGCAGGCCGATGTCTCCCTTGCGCCTGCGCTTCGGGGGATGCTCCAACAATCGAGTTGCGGTGCGCGTCAGGAAGTGCCCATAGATGATCTCTACGTTCGGGAGGGTCCGCAACGCACGGAGATATTCCCATTGCTCGGCCCGCTGTCCGGGTTTATCCGGGCGGTCTTCGACTTTTGCCGTGAAGTACTTGACAGCTACGAGTTCTGCATCTCGCTTCACGTATTGGCCGCACAGGGATTCGAGGTTCAACCAACGGTAGTCGGTTCCCCGCAGCACGCCGTAATACAGGTTGAAGCCGTCGACGTAAAGGATGATGCGCTTCTTTGGGTACCTCATCGTATGAGGAACCTAGAGCAATTAAGCACAAAATTTCCTGCATCTAAATTCGTCCGCCTTCCTGCCTGAAGCACTCCGGCGGGGACGCCGACTAAGCAGCCCGCTCGGGCAGTTTCAGCCCGACCCGCTCCGCCACCAGGTCGATGTCGGTGCGGTGCTTGACGATGATCGACATCGAGTTGCTGAAGATCTCGCGGTCGATGTCGTCGACGCCCATCAAGAGGAGGGTGCGCGCCCAGTCGATCGACTCGGCGATCGAGGGCGGCTTCTTCAGGTCGAGGTCGCGGACCATCTCGATCACCTCGACCAGCCGCCGGGCCAGCTCGCGCGGCATCTCCGGCGCGTGCAGGAGGACGATCTCCATCTCGCGCTCGATCCCCGGGTAGTCGAGCCAGAGGTAGAGGCAGCGGCGCTTCAGCGCCTCGGTCAGCTCGCGCGAGTCGTTCGAGGTGAGGATCACGATCGGCATCGTCGTGGCGCTGATCTGGCCCAGCTCGGGGATCGTGATCTGGAAGTCGGAGAGGAGCTCCAGCAGCATCGCCTCGAACTCCTGGTCGGTCTTGTCGATCTCGTCGATCAGCAAGACCACGGGCTCCTCGCTGGAGATCGCCTGCATCAGCGGCCGGGTGAGCAGGAAGTCGGAGCTGAAGATGTCCTCCTGGACGTCTTCCCACCCCGCGTCGCCGCCCGCCTGGATCCGCAGCAGCTGCTTGCGGTAGTTCCACTCGTACATCGCCTTCGCCTCGTCGAGCCCCTCGTAGCACTGCAGCCGCACCAACGGGCGGCCGGTGGAGCGCGAGAGGGCCTTGGCCAGCTCGGTCTTGCCCACCCCCGCCGGGCCCTCGACCAGGACCGGCTTGCCCAGCCGCTGGGCGAGGAAGGAGACCAGCGCGGCGGGCTCGTCGGCGAGGTAGCCGACCTCCGCCAGTGAGGCCTTAACGCTCTCTACCGACTCATCTGCCATGGCGGCGATGATAATCCGCGCCCGTGGCTGACCTTCTCCTGCCGTCGGCGGCCCTGCCGCACAGCCCCGGCGCGTACATCGCGATCGTCGCCGTCGGGTTCGTCCTCGGCACCTGCGGCCACCTCTTCAAGCTGCGCTGGCTGGTCGGGGTGGGGATCGCCCTGATCGTGCTCGGGGCGCTGCTCCTGCCCTTCGCCGCGGGCATCCCGTCCGACGAAAAGAGCCCGCCCGGGGCGGAATCGGTCGAAGGCGGCTTCGGCGCTGAAGAATGATCCCCTACAGTGGTTACCTCGTCCCCGTTTCCGACTCGAAGGAGTACCGAATCCCTTGACGCGTAGACGAACCTTTGCCCTGCTCGTGGCCCTCGCGGCGTTGGCGCTCGGCGCCCTCCTCAGCGCCTGCGGCGGCGGTGGCGGAGGCAGCAGCGAAGACCCGCAGAAGGTGATCGAAAACGCGACCTTCGAAGGGGTCGAAAGCGGCGAAGTACACCTCTCGCTGAACGTCAAGTCGGAAGGCGACAAGGGCGGCGAAGCGAAGATCGACCTCTCCGGCCCCTTCCAGTCGACCGGCAAGCAGAGCCTCCCCGAACTGGCGCTGACGGTGAAGGCGAACGGCGAAGCCGACGGGCAGAGCCTCGATTTCGACGGCGGGCTCACGGTCCTCAGCGATCGCGCCTACATCGCCTACAAGGGCAAGAACTACGAAGTCGACCCGACCACCTTCGGCTTCATCAAGTCGGGCTTCGAAGAAGCCGAGCAGGAAGGCAGCAAGGAAAGCAAGGGCGCCGAAGCGACCGCCTGCCAGCAGGCCGCCACCTCGCTCGATCTCGGCGAATTCGTCGACAACCTCGAAAACGAAGGCTCAGAAGAAGTCGAAGGCGTCGAGACGACGAAGCTGAGCGGCGACCTCAACCCGAAGAGCGCGATCGAAGCGGTCACCAAGTTGGCCGAAAGCCCCGCCTGCTCCTCCGAGCTGGAAGCGGCCGGCCCGCTGCCGCTCGGCGAACTGAAGCAACAGCAGGGCGTGCTGACCGAAGCGATCAAGAAGGCGCACGTCGAGGTGTACGTCGGCGAAAGCGATCACATCGTCCGCAAGGTCGTCGCCGAACTGAGCGTCGAACCGAAGCAGAGCGGCGGCGAAAAGACCGACGTGAACCTCGAATTCACCCTCGGCAAGGTGAACGAAAAGCAGACGATCAAGGCCCCGGCCGGCGCCGAACCGATCGAAAAGCTCTTCGGCGAACTCGGCGTCAACCCGCTCGAACTGCTCGGGGCGATGGAAGGCGGCAGCGGCGGCGCCGGGATCGGCAGCCTGCTGGAAGGCATCAGCGGCGAACTCGGCGGCTCGTCCTCAGGCAACAACTCGTCCTCCGGCGTCAAGCAGAAGCTCGAAGAAGCCGAACTGCCATCGGTCGAAACCTCGAAGAAATTCACCAAGTGTCTCTCCGAAGCCGAAAGCGCCGCCGACGTGCAGAAGTGCGCGACGCTGATGGAATAGCGGCCTGACCGCGAACGACGACGAGCCAGGACCACCCGCCGCGCCGCCCGGGCCGGCGGGGCAGCCGCGCCTCGATGCGGCCTTCCTGCGCAGCCCGCAGGGCTACCCGTACCTGCTGGCGCCGCTGATCCCGATCGCCGTGGCGCTCGACCTCGCGGGCGTCTCGGCGGTCGTCGTCTTCGCCGCCTCGGCGCTCGGGATCATCCCCACCGCGGCGCTGATGGGGCGGGCGACGGAGGAGCTGGCGGCGCGCTCGGGGCCGGGGATCGGCGGCCTCCTGAACGTCACCTTCGGCAACGCGCCGGAGTTGATCATCGCCCTCTTCGCGCTCGGCAAGGGGCTGCAGGAGGTGGTCAAGGCCTCGATCGTCGGCTCCATCGTCGGCAACATCCTGCTCGTCCTCGGCGCCGCGATGCTGGCGGGCGGGCTCGGCCGCGACAAACAGAAGTTCAACCGCACCGGGGCAGCGATCCAGACCTCGATGCTGATGCTGGCCGTCGCGGCGCTCCTGATGCCCGCGATCTTCGAGCTGGTCGAGGGCAAGGGCCTGCCGCTGCCGGGCAGCGTCGCGACCCACTACGGCGGTACGGTCGAGCACCTCTCGCTGGCGGTCGCGATCGTCCTCATCGGCACCTACGTGCTCGGGCTCGTCTTCTCGCTCAAAACCCACCGCGACCTCTTCAACCCCGACTACGAGGACGAGGAATCGTGGGGCTGGTCGGTACGCACCGCGGTGCTCGCGCTGGCGATCGCGGGCGTCCTCGTCGGCGTGATGTCGGAGGTGCTGGTCGGCTCGATCACCGAAGCCTCCGAGTCGGTCGGCCTCTCGGAGTTCTTCATCGGCGTCGTCGTCGTGGCGAT